>NZ_JBFRDW010000653.1:0-3352 GCF_052113985.1 Pseudoduganella sp. RAF53_2
CCAGGTGCACCGCGCCGAATTCCTTCATCGTGGCATCGGCAAGCGCCTGTACATCGGCACTCTTGCGCACATCACAGACAAGGCCAAACGCCTGGGCGCCCTGCTCGCGCAGCTCCTGCACCGTGCGTTCCAGCGCGTCGGCCTGCACGTCCGCCAGCGCGATCTTCATGCCCAGCTGGTGGGCCTTGATGGCAAATTCACGTCCGAAACCGCTTGCTCCGCCGGTGATGACGGCGACCTTGTCTTTGAAGTTTTTCATTTAGATGAGCTTCACCAGTTGTTTGCCGAAGTTCTTGCCCTTCAGGAGTCCCATCAGCGCTTCCGGCGCCGAGGCCAACCCTTGCGACACCGATTCGCGGTACTTCATCTGGCCCGTTGCGACCAGTTTGCCCAGTTCGGTCAAGCCTTGCGGCCACAGGTCCAGATGCTCGGTCACGATAAAACCACGCAGCGAAACGCGGTTGGTCAGCAACAGGCGCGGATTACGCAGCGGGATGTCTTCGCCGTTGTAGCCGGCCGCCATGCCGCACAGCGCGATGCGGGCAAAGGCATTGCTGCGGCCGAGTGCCGCGTCAAACACGGCGCCGCCGACGTTTTCGAAGATGCCATCGACACCATCCGGCGTTGCGGCAGCGAGATCGGTTTCCAGATTGCCTGTGCGGTAGTCGATGCAGGCATCGAAGCCCAGCTCATTCACCACGAAATCGCACTTTTCCTTGCCGCCCGCGATACCAACCGCGCGCGCGCCCGCCAGTTTCGCCAGTTGGCCAACCGTGGCGCCAACCGCGCCGCTGGCTGCCGAGACGACTACGGTTTCGCCAGCCTTCGGTGCGATGATCTTGTTCACGCCATACCAGGCGGTCATACCAGGCATGCCGACAACGCCAAGATAGGCGGAGGCCGGAATGTGCGTCGTGTCCACCTTGCGCAGCGCCGCGCCATCGGACACGCTCATCTCGGCCCAGCCGAACATGCCGGCCACGAAATCGCCCACGGCGAATTTCGGGTTCTTCGATTCGACCACTTCACCGACCGTGCCGCCGATCATGGTTTCGTTCAGCGGCTGCGGCGCAGCGTAACTCTTGGCGTCGCTCATGCGGCCGCGCATATACGGGTCCAGCGACAGGAAGTGATTGCGCACCAGGATCTGGCCTTCGCTCAGCGCCGGAGTCTCGGCCGTCTCAAGGCGGAAGTTTCCAGCTTCGACTTCACCGCGCGGGCGGGAAGCAAGGACAATGCGTTGATAGGTCGCCATGCTGTCTCCTTAAACTGCCGAGACGCCGCCATCGACGGCCAGCGTCTGGCCCGTGATGTGCCGGCCCGCATCGGATGCGAACAGCACCACCGCGCCTTTGAGGTCTTCGTCACCGCCCAGCCGGTGCAACGGCGTTTCCGCTTCCAGCTTCTCTTCGCCAATGGCCTTCAGTACGCCAGCGCTCATCTTCGAAGGGAAGAAGCCAGGGGCAATCGCGTTCACATTGATGCCATGCTCGCCCCATTCGCCCGCCAGTGTTCGTGTGAAGTTGATTACGGCGCCCTTCGAAGTATTGTAGGCGATGGTTTTCATCGTGCCAGGAGCATTCCCAGCCAGGCCGGCAATCGATGCGATATTGATGATACGGCCGCTCTTGCACGGGATCATGGACTTCTTGCCGACTGCCTGCGACATCAGGAAAATACTGCGGATGTTCAGGTTCATTACCTTGTCCCAGGCCTCCAGCGGATAGTCTTCCGCGGCGGCGCCCCAGGTTGCGCCGGCATTGTTGATCAGGATATCGATATGGCCGAGATGCGCCAGGGCGCCGTCCACCAGCGGCTCGATCGACGATTCCTTGCCCAGATCCGCTGCAATGGCATGCGCTTCGATACCATGCTCGCGCAGCGTGGCGACGGCTTCATCGAGTTCCGCCTGCTTGCGTGCCGAGATCACGATCTTTGCGCCTTGTTCGCCAAGTGCCAGCGCCATTTGCAGGCCGAGACCACGCGAGCCGCCGGTCACCAGCGCAGTTTTGCCTTTGAGGCTGAAGAGTTCCTGGGTCGTGCGCATTGCGTCTCCTTAAACGGTGTAATCCATGCACTGGCGCGCTTCGCGTACGGCGCCAAAGAAAGGCTTGAGAGCCTGGTGCTGAGGGTGAATCTGGTAGGCGTCCAGCGCTGCCTTGTCGGCGAATTCGGAATACAGCACGATATCGTAAGTCGCTTCCAGGCCCTCTTCGGCGATGGCCACTTCCAGCTTCAGGATGCCGGGGACAATGCCCGCGCAGGCTTCCAGCTGCTCCTTCATTTTTTTCGCATTGGTGGCGCGATCGGCGCCCTCGGCGTGGTCTTTCAGCTTCCACATGACGATGTGTTTGATCATTTCAACTCCTCAGAACCACGCATCCTGCATATCGAGCGTAGTGGTATCAAGGCTGTCCAGCAGATCCAGTTGTACGTGGACCTTGGGCAGCTCCCATTGGTAGAAATAGCGGCAGGCTTGCAGCTTGCCGCGATAGAAATCGGATGGCTCGGCGCTCGTGGCCACGATGGCTTGCTCCAGCCAGATCCAGGCGACGATCACGTGGCCGACTGCTTCCAGATAAGCCGTAGCGTTGGCCAGCGTCTTGTTCGTGTCGCCCGCAGCATACAGCGTTTGCGTGACTTCTTCCACGCGGCGCCACGCCGCATCGAGCGCATTGGCATGCGCGGCCAGCGTGGCGACATCCGCCGCCTTATCCACTGTGGCGCGCAGTTCGGACGCAAACGCCTTGAACAGCGCACCATCCTTTAAAGCGACTTTGCGCCCCAGCAGATCCAGCCCGTGAATGCCATGTGTGCCTTCGTGGATGGAGTTCAGGCGATTGTCGCGATACAGCTGCTCGACATTGTATTCGCGCGTGTAGCCATAGCCGCCATGCACCTGAATCGCCAGGCTGTTCGCCTCCACGCACCATTGCGAAGGCCAGGATTTGGTGATCGGCGTCAGGAACTCCAGCAAACGCGCGGCGCGTTCGCGGTCCTCGGCCGTTTCAGCGGTCTRCTGTTCGTCCACCAGCCTGGCGCTGTACAGCACGAGGCCAAGCGCGCCTTCCACGTAAGCTTTCTGCGCCAGCAGCATGCGCCGCACATCGGTATGTTTGATGATCGGCAGCTGCGGCGCGGAAGGATCTTTGGCGGCGGGATGACGGCCTTGCGGGCGATTGCGTGCATAGTCCAGCGATAGCAGATAGCCCGTGTAGCCCAGCATCGCCGCGCCCATGCCGACACCAATGCGCGCCTCGTTCATCATGTGGAACATATTGACCAGGCCATGATTCGGCTGGCCGACCAGGAAGCCGATCGCACCGTCCGCGCCGCCCGGCCGGTACTTGCC
>NZ_JBFRDW010000654.1:0-3335 GCF_052113985.1 Pseudoduganella sp. RAF53_2
GCGCAGGAGCGCTACATGAACCGCCCGGCATGGCGCAGTGCGAATTTTTTGGTGCCTTTTTCGGGGGAGGGGCTTTACTTGCGTCGCCGATCATGTGGTTTCCGTCGGTGCGTCGCCTCAATATGAACCCCACCGTCGGATTCCCACTGCTGTAAGAAGCGATATTGCTCGCCATTGAACAGCAAAGGCACAGCGCACCCCTTACTGCAGCGCCTGGAAATCGTCCTATTATTAGGATAAGCGCCTGGATCGAATTCACAGCGTCGCGTATCCGGTTTCAAATAATCAGATTTGGAAGTGATCCATCCATGCTGACTGTGCCGCGCTCATCACCGGCCCTCTTGGTTCATTCAACACGAGGTCGCTATGTCTAAAAAATATCCATTATTTGCCCGCCGCAGTTTTCTCGCCACGCTGGCTGCTGCCGGCGCCATGGAATTGCTGCCGCTTACGCTGTTTGCCGCCAGCGCAGACAACGCTATCCGTCCGTTCCGCGTGCATATCGCCGATGCGGCCTTGGTCGATCTGCGCCGCCGTTTGGCGGCGACCCGCTGGCCAGCAAAGGAAACCGTCGACGACGCCTCGCAGGGCGTGCCTCTGGCCAAGCTGCAGCCACTGGTGCGCTATTGGGAAAAGCGCTACGACTGGCGCAAGGCGGAGGCCAAACTGAATGCGCTGCCTCAGTACCTGACCAATATCGATGGCGTCGATATCTACTTCATCCACGTGCGCTCGCGCCATCCAAACGCGATGCCGCTGCTGATGACGCACGGCTGGCCCGRCTCCATCTTCGAATTCCTTAAGCTAATCGGCCCGCTGTCTGATCCGACAGCCTTTGGCGGCCGTGTGGAGGACGCGTTCGACCTGGTGATTCCCTCGATTCCCGGCTACGGTTTCTCCGGCAAGCCGACTGTGACGGGCTGGGACCCGGATCGTATTGCGCGCGCATGGGCCGAGCTGATGCAGCGGCTGAACTACAGCCGTTATGTCGCGCAAGGCGGCGATTGGGGCGCACCGATCACCAGCGCGATGGCGCGCCAGGGGGCGCCGGGGCTGCTGGGTATCCATCTGAACCTGCCGGCCGCCGTGCCGCCCGAAGTGTCGGCCGCACTGGCCACTGGCATGGCGCCGGCCGGCATGTCCGAGCAGGAACGCGCGGTGTTCGATGCGCTGCTTGCCTATGGTAAGAAGGGCAACTCGGCCTACTTCACGATGCTGACCGCGCGGCCCCAAACCATAGGCTACGGCATGACGGATTCGCCGGCCTTCCTGGCGGCGCTGATGCTGGTCCATCCGGGCTTTGCTAACTGGAAGTTCGGTGCCGATGCCACGCAATCGCCCAGCCTCGACGAAGTGCTGGATGACCTGAGCCTGTACTGGCTGACCGACACGGCGACATCGGCCGGCCGCCTGTATTGGGAAAACGGCGCCCGCGGCAGCGTGATCGGTTCCGCTCCGCAGAAGACGCAGGAATTAGCCTTACCCGTGGCCATCTCGGTATTCCCGGATGACGTGTACCGTCCGCCGGAAAGTTGGGCACGCCGTGCTTATCGCAATCTGAGCTACTACCATGAGGTCGACCGTGGCGGCCACTTCGCTGCATGGGAACAGCCGGTGTTGTTCGCGGAAGAGATGCGGGCAGCGTTCCGGCCGCTGCGCTAAGCAACCGCCGCAGATTGGCTGCCAGATATCGACCGCTCCTAGGCTTTTCGAAAAGCTGAACAAAGGTCCGAGTTGGGGAGGTGAATGCCGTCCCAGGGCTGCGTGCCGCACTGCGAATCTGCCGGGGACAGCCGGGACTCCCGGCTGCTGGCATAGGGGGCAGGTTATTTCTCGAAGTGAGACCTTACCCAGTCGCGAGCCAGATTCCACAGCTCCGGCGCGCCGCGCTGAATGATCGGTCCGTATTTGTCGAGTACCTGCTCGTACTCCACACGGTTTTGTGACCACGTTCCGCCGTGCGTAAAGATATTCACCAACAACGGCTGGAAGCGGTCCAACGCTTTTGCAAACTGCGCGTCTGCGGACTTTCCCTCCTCAAATTCCCGCCACATTCCGCTCAATGCGCTATTCTGGTTTTCTGGAAGGAGGCCGAAAATGCGCTCCGCCGCTTCTTGCTCCAATGCCGATTGATTGCCGTTCGATGCACCGTGAATTGGCGTATCGCCCGCATCGACTTCAACGATGTCGTGAATCAGCAGCATCGTCAGGACGCGAGTAATGTCTATGGAACCTGACGCATAGTCCGCCAGTATCAGCGCATACATAGCGAGATGCCACGAGTGCTCGGCAGAATTTTCGTTCCTGCTCTGGTCAAGCAGCGGTGATTGCCGAATTACCGATTTTAGCTGGTCGATTTCGCGTAAAAAATCGATTCGGCGAGACAAATCATTTGTGTCCATCGTCTGTATTTTTTCAAGGTTGCGAAAGCCACCGTAGCACCGCATCCGCGGTATCGGCAGGATTACTGTTGAAAGCGATCTTTGCTTTCGGTGCGTGGGCATGGACCAGATTCAGTACCTTCTCGAACAGCAAGAGTAGCTCCGGCGGTTCGCGCAAGCCGGCGCCGATCACAATGCAGTCGTACTGTTTGGCTTCCAATGCTGCCGCGACAGCTGCTTCGGCGGTCGCCCCGCGGTCGATCCAGCAGCTATCGGCGTCGAACCCCATGGCGCGCAGACCATCGATCTGAGCATCGATATACTGACGCACGAGCTCTACTGTGAGGTGCGGAAAGGCACTGAAGTCTGCGTATTTCGGGTCGATTCCAATCGCGATCACCGCTGGTTTGGTCGGCATATAGGGCTCCACGTTCGGCGTATAGATAATGCGGGACGGCCGGCTATTCGAAAAAGCTGACCGCATGCGGCACGTAGTGCTGCTCAAGCATGTCCAGTTCATGACGATCGAGTTGCAACGACAGTGCAGCGACCGCGTCCGCCAAGTGGTGCGCTTTAGTAGCGCCGACGATGGGTGCGGCCACACACTCCTGTTGCAGCAGCCAGGCGAGCGCGATTTGCGCGCGCGGCACTTCGCGCCGGCTGGCCACTGCGCCTACGGCATCGACCACCATCTTGTCGGCAGCTTCCGTGGCGTTATAGAGGCGTGCCGCCGTCTGGTCGAATCGCACCCGGTCGCTGCTCGATGCCTCCTGCCAGGGCCGCGCCAGGCGCCCGCGCGCCAGCGGCGACCATGGCAATACGCCGATGCCCTCGGCTCGGCACAATGGCAGCATCTCGCGCTCTTCCTCGCGGTTGAGCAAGTTGTAGTGAGGCTGCATCGACACGAAGCGGGTCCAGCCATGTTGCTGAGCCAGGTATAGCGCCTTGCAGAAC
>NZ_JBFRDW010000655.1:0-3324 GCF_052113985.1 Pseudoduganella sp. RAF53_2
TCGTGGTGGATGGCTCGCGCGAGGCGCCGCGCCTGCTGGTCATCGACACCGCCTGCGGCGTGCCGGCGCATCACCTGCCGCTGATCTTCTCCCGCTTCTATGCCTTCCCGGCGCATAACGGCCCCGGCATCGGCCTGGCCCTGTGCCGCCAGATCCTCACCGCCTGGCAAGCCAGGCTGCGTTGCGTGTCACGCGAGCACGCTTACGCTATATTTGTTCTTGATTTTCCCCGTTCAGGTGACTCATGAAATTGCCCGTCTATTTCCACCCCACGACAACGGTGCTGGTCGATGACAGCGACACGTTTTTGCGCAGCCTGTCCTTCCAGCTCGACCCGTCGCAGCCGAATATCAGCTTCTACGACACGCTCGCAGCACTGGACTGGTTTGGACGCAGCGCGCGCCGTGCCGATCTGCCCCTGCACGTGAATTTCGACGATCCGCACCAGTCGGCGGAACGGCGCAATGTGGAAGTGGACCTGGAACGCATCTGGCGCCTCAGCACGCAGCCGCAGCGCTTCGCCATGCCGTCGGTGCTGGTGGTGGACTACTCCATGCCGCAGATGGATGGACTGGCGTTCTGTCAGGCCCTGCGCACGCATCCCTGCAAGAAGATCCTGTTTACTGGCGCCGCGGACGAGAAAATTGCAGTGGATGCCTTTAACCGCGGCCTGATCGACCGCTACATCCGCAAGAGCGCCGACGATGCGCTCGACCAGCTGGAACGCGAGCTGGCGGATCTGCAAAAACAATTCTTCCAGGAGCAGTCCAAGACCGTGTGCGACATGCTGGCCCTGCACGACTTCAGCTTCCTGAGCTGCGACGCCCTGGCCGGCGTGGTGCAGGCGCTGTACCAGGCCCACGGCTTCGTGGAGCACTACGTCTTCCCCAACCCGAGCGGCATTCTGTTCTTCGACCGCGCGGGCAAGGCTACGCTGATGATTATCGAAACGGAGAAAGGTCTGCGCTCACAGTTCGAAATGGCGTGCGACAGCAATGCGCCGCCTTCCCTGCTGGCCGCGCTGGACGAGCGGCGCATCCTGCCATTTTTCCATCATGTCACAGGCGATGGCATGTACGCGGCCGCCGTGGGCGAGCATTGGCATCGCTACTGCCGCAAGCCTGAAGTCTGCGAAGGCCGTGAGACGTATTACTGGGCGCTGTTCGAGGTGCCGGCCGGTTTCCTGGAAGGCGTCAACACCAGCTTCGACGCCTTCCAGCGCTCACAGCGCCCAGCCCTCGCGGCTTAAGCTTCGCGCAGGGTTTGCAGCGGCGGGTGGTTCAGGACATTGCGCAGTCCCAGCCAGCCGCCGATGATGGCGCATACCGCGCCTGCCACCAGGCCCGCCAGCCACACCCAGGGGCTGAAGGTCCAGGCGAATTTGAACTGATAGGTCGCCAGTCCCCAGCCCATCAGACCCGCGCCCGTCGCTGCCAGCAGGCCGGCCAGTCCGCCCACCAGCARGAACTCGATCATCTGCGCTTGCGACAGCTGCTTGCGCGTGGCGCCCAGTGCACGCAGCAGACCCGCTTCGCGCCGACGCTCATCCTGCGAACCCATGAGCGCCGCGTACAGCACCAGCACGCCCGATACGAGGGTGAAAGCGAATAGGAATTCCACGGCCTGTATCACCTGGTCCAGCACCGACTGCACCTGGCGCAGAATGCCGCCCACATCGACGATGGTCAGGTTGGGATAGTCGCGCGAGAGCGTGGCGGGCAAGCCGGCTGCCTGCTTCGGCAAGTGGAAGGCCGTGATCCAGGTCTGCGGCGTGTCCGCCATCGCCGACGGATTGATGATGACGAAGAAGTTCACACGCATCGAGCCCCACTCCAGCTTGCGCAGGCTGGTGATCTTCGCTTCGACCGGCGAGCCGGCGATATCGAAGCGCATGGTGTCGCCCAGTTTCAGTTTCAGCGTCTTGGCGATGCCCTCCTCCACCGAGGCCTCCGCTGCGCCGGGCTTGTCGGTGTACCACTGTCCCGAGGAGATGCGGTTAGACGGCGGCATGTCCATCATCGTGGACAGGTTAAATTCGCGCTCGGCGAGACCGCGCGCGCCATCTTCATCGGCATAGGTGTCCGGCGTGATGGTCTTGCCATTCACGGCGACAAGGCGGCCGCGCACCATTGGATACAGCGGAATCTCCGCCACGCCGGCATCCGCCAGCCTGGTGCGGATTTCGTCCCTCTGATCCGGCTGGATGTTGATGATGAAGCGGTTCGGCGCATCCGGCGGCGTGGCGTTGCGCCATGCTGTCATCAAGTCGCCGCGCACCACGGTCAGCAGCAGGAGCGCCATCAGGCCCAGGGCCAGCGACACCACTTGCACCACCGTCGCACCCGGACGGCGGCGCAGCGACGTCACCGCAAAGCGCCATGCCTGCGACCCCGCGGCGTGACGCAGGGAGCCAAGCGCGCGCAGTCCCAGCCAGCCGATCAGTGCAAAGGCCGCGAAAGCAGCGAGGAAGCCGCCGCCCGTGAACAGGGCCAGTTTCACATCGCCCGCCTGCCACAGCAGCAGCGCGCCGAATGCCGCGATGCCCATGCCGTAAGTCGCCAGCGCGGCAGGCTTCGGCGCGGCAGCTTCGCGGCGGATCGCGCGGTTGTGCGGCACATTGCGCAGTTGCAGAATCGGCGGCAGCGCGAAGCCCGCCAGCAGCAGCATGCCCGCCGCGATGCCCTGCACCGCAGGCAGCACGCTTGGCGATGGAATATCCGTCGCCACCAGCGATCCAAGCAGCTCCACCAGCGCATAGTGCGCGCCGAAGCCCACGGCCACGCCCAGCAGGCTGCCGGCCAATCCGACGATCAGAAATTCTGTGAGATACAGCACCGTCACCTGATTTTGCGTCAGGCCCAGGCAACGCAGCATGGCGCAGGAATCCAGATGGCGCGTCATGAAGCGGCGCGCAGCCATGGCTACAGCCACCGCAGCCAGCATCGCTGATAGCAAGCCGACCAGGGACAGGAAGCTGTCTGCGCGATCCAGCGTGGCGCTCATTTCCGGCCGGCCGTTTTGCAGCGAGTCGATACGCACGCCGCGCACATTGCCATCCTTGATGGTCTTCTTCAGCCAGTCGCCGAAGTCCTTCACCGTGGCGCCAGGAGCGCCCTTGCCTGCTTCCGCCACCAGCAGCCGATAGCCGACGCGTGCGCCCGGCTGTATCAGCTGGGTCGCGGCCAGATCGTCCATCGCAATCATGGCGCGCGGCGCGAAGTTGATGAAGCCAGAGCCGCGATCAGGTTCGGCCGCAATCAGCTGCGCGATGCGGAACCGGCTTTCGCCAAGTCGCAATTCGCCGCCCACTTTGACGTTCAGGGT
>NZ_JBFRDW010000656.1:0-3318 GCF_052113985.1 Pseudoduganella sp. RAF53_2
CGCGACAGGGCCGCGTCATTTTTCAGACGCAGGTTTTCGATCAGGGTGTCCAGCAGACGATTTGGGTTGTACTGCAGCAGATCATCGCCTTCCGACTCGCTGTTCATATCAATGCCGACTTGGTTGGTCATGTTGTCTGTTCCTTCTGTAAAGTTTTCCTGCAAAGTGAAACACTCGGAGCTCAATCTTGCTGCGTTAATGTCTTCCTTCACTGAGGAACGAAATCACACACTGACGGATTCCGGGATAACAAGTTTCATAATTTCTACACAATTGTACAACAATCGGCGTCGACAGTACTTAATAGCAACAAAAAATATAAAAATGCTCTCACTGCCGTTGTCGTGTTGCAACATTGTGAGAGAATTCTACCCCATTTTTTGTGCTAGGGTAATGCTAAACCATGTCTAACGTGCAATCTTAAGTATACCTTCAGGTTACAAACATTGCCGCACAATACAAGTGCATATACCTGCACAATATATGCTGATTGGCAACTATTTCAACCCGGTTTTACACGTCCTTACAAACTTAGCCGCCGCGTGACAGAYGCACGGCGCGTCCCAGTTCGACCACCGACATGGCGTAGAAATAGCTGCGGTTGTATTGCGTGATGGTGTAGAAGTTATTGCTACCTACCCAGTATTCCGTAGGCTCCGAGCCGTTCTGCAAATCCACCAGGCCATACAGCATGCCGGGTGGCAAAGAAGAGGTGGTGGCAACCCCTGCGGCAATCAAGTCCTCGGCGCGGAATTTTGCTTCAAGTCCCTGATTGATAAAGGGTTCCCAGGCTCGTGCAGGGGAAACCGTTGCCGGATAGACCAGAGGGCCTGGATCTTCGCGGCGCCAACCGTGGCCCACCAGGAAGGCGGCCACACTGCCGATGGCATCGGCAGCTGAATTACGTAAATCGATCTTGCCGTCGCCGTCGAAATCGACAGCGAATTTGGCGATATTACCCGGCATGAATTGCACCATGCCGACAGCGCCGGCATACGAGCCGGTAAAGCTCAGCGGATCAACGCCGGCCTGGCGTGCATACAGCAGCGTTTGCTCAAGCTCGCTGCGGAAGAACGCCATACGCGCTTCGCGGTTCGGCGCTTCCGGATAGGAGAAGGCCAGTGTGGCCAGCACATCCAGCACGCGGAACTTGCCCATGTCGCGGCCGTAGATTGTCTCCACGCCGATGATACCGACAATTACTTCGGCCGGAACGCCATACAGTGCTTCAGCGCGCTCCAGCGCTTCGCGGTTTGTGTTCCAGAAATTCACACCGGCATTGATGCGGATCGGCTCGATGAAGCGGCTGCTGTACGCCTGCCAGTTCTTCGGCTTGCCCGGCGGCGCCGGTTTCACCAGCTGCACGGCCGAGTCGAGGTAGCGCAGCTGCAGGAACAGGCTTTCCAGCTCGCTGCGCTGGAAGCCGTTCTTCGCAGCCATCTCGTCAAAGAATTGCTGCACGTCTTTCCACTGGCCGAAGTTCACGAACTCGCCCGTGTAGTAGTCGGATGCAGGCTTGGCTGCCGGCTTCTTGACGACTTTCTTCCTGGCGGGCTTGTGCGTGGCGGCCTCCGCCGGAGGCAGGGCTGCGCCGGTTCCCAGCGCTGCAGCCAGCAGCATCACGGCAAGCTTGGGACGGTATTGCGAATTCAGTTTCATTGCGATTGCTTCAACAAAGTCGCCAGCCGCTTGACTGACTGTGTTCTTTCTTCGGCCTGCGGAACGCCATACTTGAGCGCACCATACAGGTCCAGGAATCCGGTCATGGCAGCCTTCTTTTCCCCCGGCACATTAAGCCCCTTCACCCGCGCGGCCAGTTTCATCGGGCCATCATCCGGCGCCTTGTGCAAGCCACGCCGTGCCAGCATGGCGCAGAAGGCGCTGAACGCGGCCTCAACCGGGTCGGTCTGGCGCACTTGCTGGCGCCAGCGCGCAAAGCCGATCAGGGCCGCAATCAGGGCCAGTCCGGCCAGCGTACGCCAGTTTGCAAAGGTTGAACCTAGTTCCTTGAGGAAATTTTGCTGCCTATCTGGATTGTAATCGAGGACCCATTGATTCCAAGCATTATTCATCGCACTGAGGCTAAAACGCATCTGCGACAGCCACGAATTTTTGTCGTTCTGCAAAGCTACCAGGCCTTCGAAGCCGAATGGCGCTGGCTGGGGCAGGGTTCTGGCCAGGTTCTGGCGCACGCGCTCGGGCGCCACTGCAGCGGTTGGATCGACGCGCACCCAGCCGCGCCGGCCCAGCCAGACTTCGGCCCAGGCGTGGGCATCCGACTGGCGGATCGTGTAGTAACGGTCAACGGGATTGAATTCGCCGCCCTGGTAGCCGGTGATCACGCGCGCCGGCACCCCGGCCGAACGCATCAGGAAAACGAAGGCGCTGGCGTAGTGCTCGCAGAAGCCCTGGCGGGTGTTGAACAGGAATTCATCCACGGCGTCCCGGCCCAGCAGCGGCGGCTCCAGCGTGTATTCGAACTTCTCCTTGCGGAATAGCTGGAGCACGGCGCGAATGGCGGCGTCGGGCGAACCGTGCGATGCCAGCACCTGGCCGAATTCGCGGGCGCGGGGGTTGTAGCCGGCCGGCAGCTGCAGCCAGCGGCGCATATCGTCATCGCTTAATCCAGGCTGCACCGTGTAGTCGAGGAAGGCTGTGGCCTGGTAGCGCTGGCGGCTGGTCACTGGCGCCATTGCATAGGTTTCCAGTTCGTCCGTGTAGCTGGCGCTCTGGCCATCCAGTTGCAGATTGCGTTCGCTGAATTCCAGGGTGAACAGGAAGCGTTTATTGCTGGGCTCCATGGTCAGCTCGTACGGGTAGGCCGGTCCGCGCAGTGCAGCGGCGATCCGCATCACGCTCGACTGGCGCCGCGCAACGCGCGTCCAGGTGCGGCCGTCGTAGGAACTGAGCACCGGGCCGCGCCAATACAGCTTGTCCTGCGGCGGCACGCCGTCGACGAAGCGCACACGGAACGCGACTTCGTCGGAACGCGCCAGGTTCGCCATGCTGCCGGGCGCCATGGTGTCCGAAATGCCCGTGCGGCCCGATTGCGCATCGCCCGGCAAGCCCCACAGCGGCCCCTGGATACGGGGGAATACCACGAACAGCAACAGCCCAAGCGGCGCCGCCATCAGGAAGAGTTTTGCTGCCGTTTTCAGGCGCGTCATCAGCGGCGGTACGGCACCCGTGTACTGGAAGGTCAGCTGGGCCGTCAGCAGAACGATCAGCGTCACCACCATGCCCAGTGCGGCCAGCATGGACTGGGAATAGAAGAAGTTCGTCAGCAGCAGGAAGAAGCTGAGGAAGACCACGACGAAC
>NZ_JBFRDW010000657.1:0-3313 GCF_052113985.1 Pseudoduganella sp. RAF53_2
CAGTTTGTAGACGGCGGCGTCGTCGGCGGTTTCGATACCGACCATCAGTTCCTTCGGCACAGGGAAGCCGCTGGAGTTCTTCAGGATCTCGGACAGCACGCCGGGCGCGATCTTGCAGCCGCAGCCGCCGCCATGGGAGAAGGAGGTCAGTTTGATTTGTTCAGTGCTCATTTTTGAGGTCTTTCCTGGTTCTGATGGAGCAGATTATCTACCAAAGTGAGCAAGGCTGCCTGCTCGGTCGCGGGTTCAAATAGTTTGGCGCGTGCGGCGCATTGCGCGCGCAGGCGCTGCAGCCAGGCGGGATCGCTCACGCTGCGGTCGATCAGCGCTGCCAGCGCTTGCGCATCGCCGAGCGGGAAATAGCCTTCGTAGTCCTCGCCCAGCATGCCGCGGTTGCCGCTGATGTCGCTGGCCAGCACGGGGACGCCGCTGGTCACCGCTTCAATAATCACGTTGGCGCCGCCTTCCATCCTCGAGCAGATGGCCATGGCGTGCGCGCTACGCAACCGCTCCACGGTTTGGTCGTGGGACAGGGCGCCGAGCCACTCATAGCGTCCGGCCGCCGCGTTCTGTGTCGCGTGCGCTGCTTCGCCCAGCGCCGCATCCAGTGCGCCGCCGATATGCACCAGACGTGCCGACGGCTTCCGCACGAACTCCGCCGCGCGCATGAAGGTCAGCGGGTCCTTTTCATCGCGCAAATGGCCAATCATGACGATCTCATGCTGCTGAGCTTGTGTACGAATGTCGGATCTGACCCCAGGGTGTTTGGCCCCAAGGTGGGCGGATTGGTAGATGACGTGGGCTTTGGGGCGGGCGGCGGCGGGGAGTTCGTCGAGTCCGGCGGATTGGAGGACGACCAGGGCGTGCGCTGCCTCCAGGGAGGCTTGGGCGCTGGCGTCCGAATGGATGTCGCGGTATAGGTCAGTGCCGGTCAGCACGAGCAGGGTGGGGCGCTCGGGGTGTGCGGCGCGGAAGGCGGCCAGCGATGAAGCGGAGCGGCGAGCATGCAGGGCGATTAACAAGTCCGGCGCGGATGCCGCTGCAGCTGCATCGCGGGGCGGCGTGGCGGCAGGCGGTGTGGACGCCGCTGCTGACGATACATCGGACCAGTCGGTGCAGATCGATACGTCGTAGCGCGGTGCGAGGAAGCCCGCCCAACGGCTGGCCGTCTGCCAGTTGCCGTTATTGGCAGCGGCGAGGGCGGGGCTGACGATGCAGATTGTGGGCTTGCTCACTGGTGCTTGTCACTAAAAAGTCGCTACAATCGGTTATGACTTCCATTACAGCTTCGTTCCGAAACGCGCGCACCCAGCAGCTGGCCGACGCCTTGCAGAATGCGCGGAATTATACGCTTAGCCTGTTCGAATGTTTTGCTGCCGCGGGCATGGATCAAGCCATGCGCGTGCCGCAGCTGCGCATTGTGAATCCTCCTCTTTGGGAACTGGGGCACACCGCCTGGTTTGCGGAGTGGTTCATCCTGCGCGAAGCAGCGTCCAGCCATCCTGCGGACGCGCTTTTTCAATCCATGCTGCGCAAGGGCGACGACTGGTTCGACTCGGCCAACGTGCCGCACCGCAGCCGCTGGACGCTGGATTTGCCGACGACCGGCGGCGTAAAAACCTACTGCCACGAAGTGCTGGACCGCGTGCTCGATAAACTGAGCCGCGAACCGAATACGGACGAAGCGCTGTATCCCTACCGCCTGGTCCTGGCGCATGAAGACATGCACGGTGAGGCCTTCCTCTATACCCTGCAAACCCTCGGCCTRCAGGCGCCGCCCGAGCTGACGCGCGATGAGCCGTCGCGCAGCGCGCAGCAGGAAATCGCTTTCCCCGGCGGCACCCTGCAGCTGGGCAGCACTGCCGACACTGGCGGTTTCATTTTCGATAACGAGAAGTTCGCCCATCCCTGCTACGTCCCGCCATTCAGCATGGACGCCTCCCTGGTCACCAACGCGCAGTACACGGATTTTGTGGAAGACGGCGGCTATGATCGCCGCGAATACTGGAGCATCGCCGGCGCGGATTGGCTGATGCGCCAGGAACGCTCGGCGCCGCGCTACTGGCAGCGCGAGGGCGGGCAATGGCATACCCAGCGCTTCGGCCAGCCGGCCACGCTGGCGCGCTATGAGCCGGTGCGCCATATCAATCTGTATGAGGCCCAGGCTTACTGCATGTGGGCGGGACGCCGCCTGCCAACGGAATCGGAATGGGAATACGCGGCGCTCTACGGCCATCCGGCGTTCCAGTGGGGGCAGTTGTGGGAGTGGACGGCATCGCCGTTCGAACCCTATCCGGGCTTCGAGGCGGACCGTTATCGTGAGTATTCCGCGCCGTGGTTCAGCACACATCAGGTGCTGCGCGGCGCCTCATTCGCGACGCCGTCGCGCCTTGGGTCGGCGAAGTTCCGTAACTTCTACCTGCCTGAGCGCGACGATATCTTCTGCGGCTTGCGTACCTGCGCGCGCTGAATCAGCGCAGGCGGCGCTTAGCGCAGCAACAGCGAATCGGGAATCGGCGTGAAGGCCAGGCGGCGGTCGCCCATTTCTTCGCGCAGCTTCTCGATGGTTACGCCACTTGCTTCGTGCATCACCACCAGCAGGGCCGGGGAGATGGCGGCACGGCGGCTGCGTACCTTGCTGATCATCGGAGGCATGATGGCCAGCGCACGCGCCAGGGCGGCGTCGTTCTTCAGTTTCATGTGCTCGATCAGGAAATCGAGTAAACGGTTTGGATCGTATTGGAGCAGGTTATCGTGACCGTCGCTACCAGTAGCCGGGTCGGTCATCGCTGCGCCAGAGTTGTCGTGTAGGTCATGCATGGCGGCGCTCGAGGTGCAATATTGTCTGTTATTAAATATTAGTGTGGGAAGGCAACACTATATCCTCATTATCTGCCGCGATCGCCTCATATGCAAGAAAAAGGCCGCCTCGCGGGCGGCCTTGTGGCTTACTGGCAATACTTATTTCTTAAGGTGGTTGTCAAGCCAGTCGATGACGGTGTGGTGCCACAGAATCGAGTTGGCAGGCTTCRGTACCCAGTGGTTTTCATCCGGGAATACCAATAGTTTCGATTCGATGCCCTGACGCTGCAGCGCGGTGAAAGTGCCCAGGCCTTGCGCGGTCGGGATGCGGAAGTCCAGGTCGCCCTGTACCACCAGCATCGGGGTCTTCCATTTGCTGACGAAATTGACCGGGTTGAACTTTTCATACAGCGCCGGGTTGGCCCAGTAGGTGCCGCCATTTTCCCACTCGGTGAACCACAGTTCTTCGGTAGCGAATGCCATGCCGCGCTGGTCGAACACGCCATCGTGG
>NZ_JBFRDW010000658.1:0-3303 GCF_052113985.1 Pseudoduganella sp. RAF53_2
TAATACAGGTTGGCGACGATCAGGCCTGCGGCAGTGGCCAACAGCATGACCATGCCGCGGGTAATTGTGTGTTCTTCTTTCATTTAAGCTCGCGAAGGATGTCCGCCACGATCTCGTACGAACGCAGGCGGGCCTTGTGCTCGTACATCTGTGACGTGATCATCAGTTCGTCCGCACCTGTGCTGGCGATGAAGCCGCGCAGCTGGCTGCGCACCGTGTCCGGCGAACCAATGGCCGAACAGGATAGCACCGAATCGAGCATCGCGTTTTCGGATGGGCCGATCTGGTTTCGGTAGTCCTTGAGCGGCGGCGGCAATTGGCTTGGGCGGCCGCTGCGCAGATTGACAAACGCCTGCTGCGCCGATGTCGCCAGCAGCTGCGCTTCGTCATCGCTGTTGGCCGCGAATACGTTATAACCCAGCATGACGTAGGGTTTTTGCAGCTGCGCCGAGGGCTGGAAATTAGTGCGGTACAGATGCAGCGCCTGCATCATCATCTGCGGCGCGAAGTGGGAAGCGAAAGCGAAGGGCAGGCCAAGTTGCGCGGCCAATTGCGCGCCGAAGGTACTGGACCCCAGAATCCACAGCGGCACTTTGGCGCCACGGCCCGGCGTCGCCAGTACGCGCTGGCGCGGGTGGTCGGACATGTAATCTTGCAGCTCCAGTACGTCCTGAGGGAACTCTTCCGCGCTGGCCATCAGGTTGCGGCGCAGCGCGCGCGCCGTGGTCTGGTCGGAGCCGGGCGCGCGGCCCAGGCCCAGATCGATACGTCCCGGATGCAGCGCTTCCAGCGTACCGAATTGTTCGGCGATCACCAGCGGCGAATGATTCGGCAGCATGATGCCGCCGGCTCCAACGCGGATGGTCGAGGTATTGGCCGCGATGTGAGCCATCACTACCGACGTCGCCGCACTGGCGATGCCCGGCATGCCGTGGTGCTCCGCCACCCAGTAGCGATTGAAGCCCCAGCGCTCGCCGTGCTGGGCGAGGTCGGTCGAGTTGCGCAGCGAAGTGCGGGCATCGCTGTCTTGTGCGATGGGCGAGAGGTCGAGGATAGAGAAGGAAGTCATGGCCGCCATGTCAGGGCGTCTACTCACTGTTTCAAGGAAGGCCCTGAAGAGATCAGGGGATTGAGTTACTATCTATTCATGAATGCCTTGCGAACAATATTGCTTGCCATGCTGGCAGCAGGTTCCGTCCATGCCGAGCCGCTGATCGTGCTGGTCGATACCAGCACCGAGATGCCGCTGGCAGATTTTCGCAGGGGGCAGCTGGTGCGGGGCATTACCAAGGATCTGGCCGAAGCACTGGCGCAAAAGATGGGGCGCAAGCTGGAGCTGATGGTCCTGCCGCGCAAGCGCATCGCGATGGCGCTCGATTCGGGGCAGGGCGATATGCTGTGCCTCTATCTGCCGGAATGGTTGCCGGGCCGGTATCAATGGACCCAGCCTTTCTTCCCGCAGGCCGAGCTGCTGCTGACGGCTTTGTCGGCGCCGCCGACGCATAGCCTGGAAGAACTGGCGGGGCGCCGCGTTGGCACCGTGCTGGGTTATCGCTATCCGGAATTTGAACACGTGCTGGGTGCCGGCTTTCTGCGTGACGATGCGCCGACAAACCTGATCAATCTGCGCAAGCTGGCGGCAGGGCGGGTGCAGTATGCAGCAACGATCAAATCGCATTACGATTATCAGCTGAAGCTGGGAGAGCAGATCCGCACCCATCCTCCGCTGTTCATCAAGCAGTACCTGACGCGATGCGCGCTTTCCCACAAGGGGCACGTATCTCTTACCGAAGCCGATGCCGCCATCACGCAGCTGCTGCAAGAAGGTGTCATCAACAAGATCATCACCAACTACCAATAGTGAAAATGCTGAAGAAACTTGCTCTCGTATCGCTCCTCGTAAGCACCGCCTCCCACGCCGCAGCACTTAGCGACGCTGCCACCTCCACCGCCCGCTACGCTCGCAGCACTTACAGCAAGCAGATCGTGGACAGCCTGGCCACCATGGTCAGCTTCAATACCGTGGCCGACCCGAAAGTCGACTTCGACAAGAACCCGCAGCATCTGGGTTTCAAAAAATTCCTGAAAGAGGAAGCTGACCGCCTTGGCTTCGATTACCGCGATGATGGCTACATCGTCGTCATCGGCTACGGCAAAGGCGATGACCGCGTCGGCGTGGTCACGCACGGCGACGTGCAGCCGGTCGATCCATCCAAGTGGAAGCAGTCGCCGTTCAAGCTGGATCGCACCAGCGAGCCAGGCTTGCTGCTGGCGCGCGGCACGGAAGACGACAAAGGCCCCATCGCTACCGCGCTGTATGCGATGAAGGCGATCAAGGACCGCAAGGTGAAGCTGAAGAAGCGTATCGAGCTGTATGTCTATATGGCGGAAGAATCCAACTGGGAACCGCTGGAAGCCTGGCTGAAAACGCACACGCCGCCGCAGGTGAATATCACCCTCGATGCGGAATACCCTGTGGTGATGGCGGAGAAGGGCTGGGGCCTGGTCGGCGTGACGATGCCGCCGGATGCGAAACCGGCTGGCGATGCAAGCGCGCCGCAAATGGTTTCCTACACCGGTGGCTTCTTCGCCAGCCAGATTCCGGAAGATGCACGCGCCACCATCGACAACGCCACGCCGGAGCTGGAAGCACAGATCCGCGCCAAGGCGGAAAAGCAGAAAGGCATGACCTATCAATTCGCCTGGGAAGGCAAGCGCCTGACGGTCACCGGCAAAGGCTATGCCGCGCACTCCTCGAAACCATGGGAAGGCGTGAACGCCATCGCCATGCTGGCCGATGCGCTGGCCGTGCGCGACTGGTCCGGTACGCAAGCCGGCAATATGGTGGACTTCGTGGCCGAGATAGTGGGTACCGGCTTGTATGGTGAGCGCTTCGGCAAGATCGCTTATGAAGATGAGTTCATGGGCAAGATGACGGTGGCGCCGACCACGCTGAAGATGGATGCGGACAAAAACCTCGTCCTCGGCATCAATCTGCGCCGCCCGCGCGGCAAGACCAGTGCGGAACTGGACCAGCAGGTAAAGTCTGCCTTTGATGATTGGTCGAAAAAACGTGGCGTGACCGCGACGGTCAACACGCAGATCGGCGAGCCTTGGGTACAGGACAATGCGCCGCAAATCCCTGTGCTGCTGAACGTGTTTTCCCACTTCACCGGCATCAAGGATGCGAAGCCGATTGCCATTGGCGGCGGCACCAATTCGCGTCTGTTCCCGAGTGCAGTGAGCTTCGGTCCGACCATGCCGGGCAAAGTGTATTCGGGCCACTCCGAGCACGAGTTCATC
>NZ_JBFRDW010000659.1:0-3297 GCF_052113985.1 Pseudoduganella sp. RAF53_2
GTGCACCGAGGAACAGCACGGCAGCGAATGCGATGGCGCCGGCTTCCATGCCGATGCGGTCGATCAGGAAGCCGCAGGCGACCGGCAGCAGGCCGGCCGGGATATAGGCGCCGATATTGAGCAGGGAAATGGCCTGTGCGCGCTGCGCGTCCGGCACGCGCACGCCGATGGCGCTCAGGCCGCCGAGCTGGCCGAGGCCCTGTCCCATGCCGCCCAAAACAGCGGCGAGCAGGAGCAGGGCGGGAGCTTCGGTATGGATAGCCGTGGTCACCGCGATCATCGCCAGGGCAGTCGCGCTAGCGCCAAACTGCAGAATGGTGCGGATCGGCAGATGTTTCAGCGCCAGTTGCGCGCCAGTCGCGCTCATGAACATCAGGCAGGCCGTTCCACCCGCCACCAAAGGGCTGCTGACGTGCAGTAGCTTGGACAGCAAGGCCGGTCCCAACGCCAGGACGAAGGAAGTCGCCGACAGACCCGGCGCGAACACGGCGACTCCTGATGCAATATCCATCCGGTATTGCGCCTGCACCGTCGGCAGACGCCAGGCCAGGCCGGCGCGGCCAACGTGGGTCGAAGGCCGTGTCATGAGCACGATAAGCGCAGTCGCGATCAGCAACAGTTCGGTGATGAAGATGGCCGGCGCCGGCTGCGCGATCAGCTGCGCCAATGTGCCGGCCAGCAGCGGCCCCAATCCTGCTCCAACGACCATCGCAATCGACGCCGCTTGCGAGGCCTGGCGCTTGCGCTCCGAGCCGCCTGCCTCGACCACGGCAGCCATACCGGCAGCGACGCCGGTGCCTACCGCTACGCCGGTCAGGAAGCGCGCCGCCACCAGCGCATGGACCGAGGCGGCCGTGGTGAACAGAACGCAGGCCAGCATGGCGAGAGCCAGGCCGGGCGCCAGCACGGCCTTGCGGCCGAAGCGGTCCGACAACTGGCCCGCCACCAGGAGCGCGCCAATCAGACCTGCGATGTAGGCCGAGAAAATCACGGTCATCGAGGCCGATGAAAATGCAAATTGGCGCTGCCAGTACACGTACAGCGGCGTGGCCGAATTGGACAAGATGAACACCGCTGTCACCAGCCATGCGGCGGCGGCGATGTTGCCGGGATGTTGAGACTTCATTTTCACTCCTGACGTGCAGCAAATTTCAGATGTTGCTATTCTGCTGGCGTCGCTGAAGAAGCGAAATTCCCCAATATTTCACCTGGCTTGTGAGGAAATACCCATGTTCGACTGGGAAGATCTACGCCACTTCACCGTGTTCGCGCAGGAGAAGTCTTTGTCGGCAGCTGCGCGTCTTCTCAATGTAGACCACGCAACGGTCGCTCGCCGGGTTGCCGCGTTGGAGGAGTCCTTGCAACTCAAGCTGGTGGACCGCCGGCCACGCGCTTATTTCCTGACTAGCGATGGTGAACGCATCGCCGAATTGGGCAAGCGCATGGAGCTGGAATCGCTGGCGGTGCAGCGCACTGCATCGGCAGGCCAGGCAGGTATTGCCGGAACGGTATCGGTCAGCGCACCGCCGGCGATGGCGGCGGCCTTGATTGCACCGCGCCTGGTGGAGCTGCGTGCGGCCCATCCCGACTTGCATGTTCGGCTGGATGGCGACACCCGCAATGTGTCGCTGGTGCGGCGCGAGGCGGATATCGTCATACGATTAAGCCGCCCGCAGGATCACGACGTCGTGGTGCGTAAGATCGCTGCCGTGCCTTTTTCCTTTTATGCCACCCGGGCCTATCTGAAAAAGAAAGACCGCGCCTACATCGCTTACGACACCAGCATGGACGAAAYGCCGCAGCAGATCTGGTTGCAGAACGAGGCGGGCGATGCGCCGATTGTCCTGCGCAGCAATGACCTGGCGGTGCAGGCCTCGGCGGCTGCGGCGGGTGTCGGCATAGCGGTGCTGCCGGATTTCATGGGAGGCGCCGATGCGCGGCTGGTGCGCTTGCCGCACAGAGGCGAGGCGCTGAAGCGGGAGGTCTGGATCGCGGTGCACGACGACTTGCGCCGGGCACCGCGCATCCAGGTGGTGATGGCTTTTCTGGCAGCCTGCTTTTGATTACTTCTTCTCTTCTTCCGCCGGCACCGAGAAATTCAGCTCCGGCTCTTCCTGTTTCTTGTCGCTGTCCGGCGGTGGCGCTTCGGTCTGAATTTGCAGATCGCCTGATTGCACCGTGCCTGCCGTGCTGCGGTCGAGGAAAGCAGTCACGGTCTGCGGCAGCGCAGCCACCAGCAGCACCATGATCATCTGCAGGCCGACCCACGGTAAAGCGCCCCAGTAGATATCGGAGCTCTTGACTTCTTTCGGCGCCACGCCGCGCAGGTAGAACAGGGCGAAGCCGAAAGGTGGATGCATGAAGGAGGTCTGCATATTCACGCACAGCATCACGCCGAACCACACCAGCGCCGCGGACTGCGCCGCCTCCGGGCTGCCCATAATGCCTTCCAGTTGCGGTGCCAGGATCTTCTGCGCCACCGGCGCCAGCATCGGCACGACGATGAAGGCGATCTCGAAGAAATCGAGGAAGAAGGCCAGGAAGAACACGAACAGGTTCACCACCAGCAGGAAGCCGATCCAGCCGCCAGGGATGCCGGTAAACAGATGCTCGACCCACAGCCCGCCGTCAACGCCCTGGAACACCACGGAGAAGCAAGTGGAGCCAATCAGGATGAAGACCACCATCGCAGTCAGGCGCATGGTCGACTGGTAGCTCAACACGATCAACCCGCGCAGCTCGCTGATACGGCTGGCGCGGAAGATCATCCAGGCCAGCGCCACGTACAGCACGGCCAGCGTAGCCTGCTCATACGGCTTGGCGTTTGGCGCGAGGCCGGCCTCGCCCTGGTTGAAGAAGAAACCGATGGCTGCAGCCACCACGCCAGCGGTGAGGCCGATGCGGAACACGATGTGATCGCGGCGATTGAATTCCGGCTGGCGGATCACCGCCAGCACCACCGCGCCCAACGCGCCCATGGCGCCCGATTCGGTCGGCGTGGCGATACCGAGCATCATCGTGCCCAGCACCATGAAGATCAGCACCGCGGCCGGGATAATCCCGCGCAGGCACTTCTTCCACAGTTCCCAGCCACGCTCGGTCAGTTCGTCCTGCGGTGCGGCAGGCAGCCACTCCGGACGGATACGCGCCAGCAGGAAGGTGTAGATGGCGAACAGCGCGATCTGTACCAGCGACGGCCCCCATGCGCCGAGATACATGCTGCCCACATCTGCTGCGGCGGTCTGGGTTTTCAGCTGGTCGGCCAGCACCACCAGCACCAGCGACGGCGGCACTAGC
>NZ_JBFRDW010000660.1:0-3297 GCF_052113985.1 Pseudoduganella sp. RAF53_2
CCACCAGCTGATTCAGGCGCGTCGTCAGCATGTTCGACGACACATTCAGGCTCTTCTGGAACTCATCAAAACGGCTGAGTCCATAGAACAGGGAGTCGCGCAGAACCATCAAAGTCCACCAGTCGCCGACTCGTTCCACGCTGCGCAGGATAGGACAGTTCGCTCCAGGTACTTGTTTGCTTTGCATTAGATCACTCCGCAAAAATAGGTTGATTCAGAATTTGAAGTGACTATATACTGGTAACTTCAAATTTGCAAGATACTTTTCCAGTGCAGGAGAATTCGATATGAAACAGGCAATTTCGACAAAACGTCCGGTGCTGCTGCGCCTTTCTGGTCTGTTGGCCGCATTGGTCCTGGCGGGATGTGCGGTGACTCCAGCCTATGAGCGCCCGGCATCCACCATGCCCGAGGCTTTCCACAACGCCCCTGCCCTGGCGGGCCGGCAAAATGTGCTGCCGGCGCCGTCGCTGGATCAGTGGTGGCTGGGTTTTGAAGATCCCGCTTTGGAACGCATCGTGCGCCGCGCGCTGGACCAGAACCTGAAYCTGGCGGCGGCAATGGCGCGCGTCGACCAGGCCCGTGCAGCGGCACGCGCCACAGCCACGCGCGAACTGCCTTCCGGTACCTTCACGGCGGATGCCACGCGCCAGCGCCAGTCAACGGCCAGCCCGGCCGGCCGTATCGCCAGCAACCTGCCCGGCTACGACCGCAATCAATCCTTGTTCAATGCCGGCGCCGGTGCAAGCTGGGAGCTGGATCTCGCGGGCGGTCTGAAAGCCGGCACGCAGCAAGCGGACGCGGAGGCACAAGCGGCCGAAGCGGATCAGATGGGCGTGCGCATCTCGATTGCCGCCGAAGCCGCCGACGCCTACTTCCGTGTGCGTGGCGCGCAGCGCCGCATCGCACTGGCTGAAGAGGAAATCAAGACCGATACCAGGCTGCTGGAACTTGTGCGCATCCGCCAGAAAGACGGCCTGGCCACCGCGCGCGAAGCGGCGCAGGCCGAAGCACTGCTGTACCAGACCAATGCCACGTTGCCGCCCCTGAAAATCGAACGCGAAACCCAGCTGAATCGCCTGGACGTGTTGATGGGCGCGCAACCGGGGACCTACGCGGCGGAACTGTCCGCGCCAGGCGTGGATAAACTGCTGCCTGCCATCGCCGTCGATCACGGCCCGGCGGACTTGCTGCGCCGCCGTCCCGACGTGATTGCCGCCGAACGCCGCCTGGCCGCATCGCACGCGAAGATAGGCGTGGCGACCGCCGAGTATTACCCGCACCTGACTTTGTCCGCGCTGCTTGGACTTTCCAGCCTGGGCGGCGGCAGCCTGCTCACCGCCAGTGCCTTCCAGCCGCAAGTCGGCGCTGGCCTGCGCTGGCGCTTGTTCGACTTTGGCCGTGTGGACGCTGAAGTCGCGCAAGCCAAAGGCGGCGAAGCGGAACAGCTGGCGCTCTATCGCCAGTCCATGCTTCGTGCAACGGAGGACGTGGAAAATGCGATCATCAATCTGACCCAGCTCGAACAGCAGCACCGTGAATTGAGCAAGGAAGTCGCGGCCCGCGTGCAGGCGCGCGATTCGGCGCAGGAAGCGTACAAAGGCGGCGTTGTCAGTCTGTTCGAAGCACTGGAGGAGGAGCGCCAATTGCTGGCGGCGCGCGATCAGCTGGAACGCGTGCATGCGGACAATGGCCGCGCAGCCGTTGCGACTTTCCGCGCTCTCGGTGGTGGCTGGTAATTAGTGGCGTAACGGAGGCGCTGTGCCGGGCGCCTCCGCGCCCAGCGACATCAGCACATCGAGTTCCGTGTGATTGACCGGCTTCGTCAGATGGAAGTCGAAGCCGGCGTCACGCGTAAGCTTGCGGTCGCGCTCCTGACCCCAGCCGGTGACGGCGATGATACGTGGCGGCGGGTGGCCGGCGCGGCGCCGCAGTTCGCGCGCCACGTCCAGTCCGGACATGCCGGGCATGCCGATGTCCAGCAGGATCACTTCAGGCTCGAAGTCGAAGGCCATCCGCAAGCCTTCCGGCCCATCATGCGCTTCTCGCACGTCGTGCCCCGCTGAGACAAGCAGTTGCACCAGGCATGCCGCCGCGTCCAGATTGTCGTCGACGACCAGCACGCGGCGCGGCTCCAGGCTATGAACCGGACCGGCAAAACGCCTCTCCGAGGGCGCCACGGCTTGAGCTTCCATCAGCGGCAGCTCGACGGTGAAAGAGCTGCCTTTGCCCAAGCCTTCGCTGCTGGCGCTGACCGTGCCACCATGCAGCTCCACGAAGCCTTTCACCAGCGATAGCCCGATACCCAAGCCACCGTGGCTGCGCTCCAGCGCCGGTGTGAGCTGGGCGAACAGCCCGAAGATCTTGTCGAGGTTTTCCGGCGCGATACCGATGCCGCTGTCGGCGATGATAATTTGTGCCTGGCTGCCGGTGCGTTCTGCCGACACGGTGATGAAGCCCGCACGCGGCGTAAACTTGATCGCGTTATTCAATAAGTTCACGAAGCACTGCACGATGCGCGTAGCGTCCGCGTTCGCGTACAGCGGTTCCTCCGGAAGGTGAATGGTGACCTCCAGGCCTGCTGACTTGAGGGCAGCGTCAACCGCGTGCAGCGCATCTGACAGGCAGTCCACCACCGATACCGTCTTCCTGCGCAGCTCCACCTTGCCCTGCGTGATCCGCGAGACTTCCAGCAGATCGTCAACCAGACGAGCGAGATGACGCGATTGCCGGTCGATGATGGCCAGCACCCGCTCCACATTCGCCGGCAAATCCTTGAGGCGCGACAGCAGTTCGGTGGCATTGCGAATTGGCGCCAGCGGATTGCGCAACTCGTGTGCGAGCGTGGCCAGGAACTCGTCCTTAAGCTGGTCGGCCCGCTTCAGTGCCTGCTCGGCTTCGCTCTGCGCCGTGATGTCGGTATTGGTCCCAAACCAGTGGACGATACGGCCTTCGGAATTCTTCATCGGGACAGCGCGTGTCAGGAAAGGACGATACACGCCATCGGCGCCACGTATCGGCAGCACCATTTCAAACGGCTCGCCAGTGGCCAGCGAGCGGCGCCAGTTCTGCTCCACTTCGCGATATGCCTTTGGATCGATCGCCTGTTCCCAAGACCAGCCCTCCACCTGTGCCTGGCTGAGGCCTGTGTACTCGAACAAGCGGCGATTGAACCAGTAGATCCAGCCATCAGGACGCGACATCCATGCGATCTGGGGGATTTCATTGGCCAGTGTCTGGAACTGGGCTTCCAGCTCAGTTGCCGCCTCTTCCGAACGTTTGCGCTCAGTGATGTCG
>NZ_JBFRDW010000661.1:0-3294 GCF_052113985.1 Pseudoduganella sp. RAF53_2
GCAGAAAGCAGGTGGCAGCCACATCGTGGCTGCCACCAGGTCTCTGCCGTGGGTTTTTGCAAGCCCTCCTGCTCATCACCGCCGCAGCCCAAGCCCAGGAAGCACCGCCACCGGGCGACCCCATCCGCGGCCGCGCCATCGTCGCCAGCCGCCAGCTCGGCCTCTGCCTGCTGTGTCACACCGCCCCCATCCCCGAAGAGCAATTCCAGGGCAACCTTGCTCCCGACCTGAGTGGCGTGGGTGACCGATACACCGCCGCCCAGCTACGTCAGCGCATCGCCGACAGCAGTCAGCTGAATCCGTCCACGATCATGCCCGCCTACTACCGCACCGAAGGCCTGATGCGCGTAGCGCCCGCCTACCGCGGCAAGACCATCCTGACCGCGCAGCAGATCGAAGACGTCGTCGCCTATTTGCAAACGTTGCGCAGCAAGCCATGACGATCAGCCGCCGCCATCTGCTAGCCATGCCCCTGCTGGTGCTGATCAAACCAGCATCCGCCACGCCCGAGGCGATGGTCAGCGCCATTGCCGCATTCACCGGTGGTAAATCACCGCAGCCCGGAAAACTCGCGTTCGAAATCGCCAAACTGATCGACAACGGCAATGCAGTTCCGGTCACAATCCGCGTGGACAGTCCCATGACCGAGCAAGACCACGTCACCGACATCGCTGTGTTCAATGAAAAGAATCCGCTGCCCGATGTGGTCAAATTCAAACTCGGCCCGCGCACAGGCAAAGCCGAAGTCTCAACGCGCATTCGTCTCGCTACTTCCCAAAAGCTGACCGCCATCGCGCGTACCAATGACGGCAGCCTGTGGCAGCAAACGGTCGACGTTATCGTCACGCTTGCGGCCTGCGTCGAAGGGGAGGGCATGTAATGGCCCGTGCGCTGATCCACATGCCGGCGACCGCAAAGCCTGGCGAGATCATCGAAATCCGCGCGTTGAGCGCGCATCCGATGGAAACGGGCTTCCGCGCCGGGAATGCAGGCGGAATTCTTCCGCGCGATATCATCCGCAACTTCGTCTGCAAATACAGCGGCGTGGAAGTATTCTCGGCTGAACTGCATCCCGCGATGTCCGCCAACCCCTACATCGCCTTCTTCACGCGCGCCACCGAAACAGGCACCCTTGAATTCACCTGGACCGGGGATAATGGCTTCGCGCAGACTGAGTCCACAAAACTGGCGGTGGTGCCATGAGTTTGGTCATTGTGCTTGCTGCGGCTGTTCTGGGAGTTACCCCCACGGCAAACCCGGGTGGCTGCCACGATGTGGCAGCCACCAGCTCCACGCCGGTGGTTGAAGCGTGCCGCCACTCCGGAGCGGAGTACATGAGCCCCGCTACGCAAACCATGCAGCGCGACGACTCGCAAAACCCCGCCATGCTCTGGATCGCATCCGGCGAGGCCCTCTGGCGCACGCCAGCTGTGGCGACGAACAAATCCTGCGCCACCTGCCACAACGACGCCAAAGCCAGCATGCGCGACGTGGCCACGCACTTCCCCCGCTTCAGCAAAGGCGCGGGCAAAGTCATCACCCTTTCCGACCAGATCAACATCTGCCGGCAAGGCGCCCTGAAAGCCCCGCCATTCAAAGCCGAATCCGAAGACCTGCTGGCGTTGGAAAGCTACATCGCCATGCAATCGCGCGGCATGCCCATGAACCCGCCCGACGACGCAGAAACCCGCGCCTCGGCAACGCGCGGCCAAAAACTCTTCACCACGCGTATGGGGCAAATCAACCTGTCCTGCGCCCAATGCCACGACGACAACGCGGGTAAGCGCCTCGCCGGTGCGTTAATTCCTCAAGCCCACGCCAACGCCTACCCCATCTACCGGCTCGAATGGCAAAGCATGGGTAGCCTGCAACGCCGCCTGCGCAACTGCATGAACGGTGTACGTGCCGAAGTGCCGCCGTTCGGCGCACAAGACCTGATCGACCTTGAAGCCTGGCTCGCGTTAAGGGCCAAAGGCATGCCACTGGAAACCCCTGGAGTCCGTCCCTGAAGGAGCCAACGATGAAGCACCTTGCCGCCATCCTGCTCACAATCTGCTGTGCGACAGCCAGCGCCGCTGATGCTATCCACCCCGGCGCACGTCTTGCAGCCACCTGCACCGGCTGCCACGGCACCAACGGCGCCACCAAAGGCAACGCCCTGCCACCATTGGCCGGACAGCCTAAGGACGCATTGCTGGCCAAGCTAAAGGACTTCAAATCCGGCGCCACGAAAAGCACGATCATGACCCAGATCGCCAAAGGCTACACCGACGAGCAGCTCGCAGTCCTTGCCGCTTACTTTGCGGCGCAAGCAAAACCAGGAACGTAACCCTGGTGGCAGCCACATCGTGGCTGCCACCTGCTTTATGCCGTTGGTTCTAATAACGTAAGGAGCCCGCAAACATGGACCGTCGCCAATTCCTGCAAGCCGCCGGCGCTGGAGCGCTGGCCGCCACCACCGGCTGCGCCAGCATTACCGGATCGAGCAAACCGCAAGTTGTCGTCATCGGCGGCGGCTACGGCGGCGCCACCGCCGCGAAGTACGTGCGCATGTGGAGCGAGGGCAGCATTGATGTCACTATCGTCGAACCCAACCCCAACTTCATCTCCTGCCCGCTCTCAAACCTGGTCCTCGGCGGCAGCAAGCAGATCGCCGACCTCACCACCAGCTACGACGCGCTTGTCCGCCATCACGGCATCAAGCTCCTGCGTGACACGGCCACCCATATCGATCCGGAAAAGCGCACGGTCACGCTGCAAAGCGGCCAAACGCTCAGCTACGACCGCCTGATCGTCAGCCCCGGCGTCGAATTCTTGTGGGACGAATTGCCTGGCATGAAAGCGCCCGGCGCGCAAACCAAGATCCTGCATGCGTGGAAGGCCGGCATACAAACGGTGGCCCTGCGCCTGCAGCTCGAATCCATGCCCGACGGCGGCGTGTACGCCATGACGATTCCGCCGCAGCCCTACCGCTGCCCGCCCGGGCCATACGAGCGCGCCTGCCAGATCGCCCACTACTTCAGCGTGCACAAGCCGAAATCCAAGGTGCTGCTGCTGGACGCGAATGAAGACGTGACTAGCAAAGGCCCGTTGTTTAAGAAAATCTGGAAAGAGCGCTACAGCGGCATCATCGAATACCGCCCCAGCTTCCGCACGGTGGATATCGACGCAGGCAGCAGCACCGCCATCTCCGAACTGGGCGACAAAGTACATGCGGACGTGCTGAATGTGATCCCACCCCAGCGCGCCGGCGCCATCGCCTTCGACGCCGGCCTGGCGAACATAAACAAACGC
>NZ_JBFRDW010000662.1:0-3288 GCF_052113985.1 Pseudoduganella sp. RAF53_2
GTGTAGGTCTTGGTCAGCTCGTCGGCCTTCTTGTTGAAGCCATTGTCCGAAGTCGGCTTGGAGAACAGGGAGGTGAAGGTGGACTTCACGTTGCCGATTTCGATACGGTCTTGCGGACGCTTAGGACCAGCCAGCGAAGGCGTCACGGTGGACAGGTCCAGGTGCAGTTCGCGGGTGAAGTCGATGTCGCCTTTCTTCGGCACGCCGTACATGCCCTGTGCCTTGAAGTAGGACTGGAAGGCGGCGATTTCGTCCTTGGTGCGGCCGGTGCCTTCGAAGTATTCGATGGTCTTGTCGTCGACCGGGAAGAAGCCCATGGTCGCGCCGTATTCCGGCGCCATGTTGGCGATGGTTGCGCGGTCGGTCACGGTCAGCGACTCGGTGCCTTCGCCGAAGAACTCGACGAACTTGCCAACCACTTTTTCCTTGCGCAGCATTTCGGTGATGGTCAGCACCAGGTCGGTCGCGGTGCAGCCTTCGCGCAGGTGGCCGGTCAGGTTCACGCCGATCACGTCCGGGGTCAGGAAGTACACAGGCTGGCCCAGCATGCCGGCTTCCGCCTCGATGCCGCCCACGCCCCAGCCCACCACGCCGATACCGTTGATCATGGTGGTGTGGGAGTCGGTACCCACCAGCGAGTCAGGGTAGTACACGGACGATGCATTGTGCACGCCGCGTGCCAGGTATTCCAGGTTCACCTGGTGCACGATACCGAAGCCTGGAGGCACCACGCCGAAGGTGTCGAAGGCTTGCATGCCCCACTTCATGAACTGGTAGCGCTCGTTGTTGCGCGAGAATTCCAGCTTCATGTTCAGGTCCAGCGCCTTCGGCTCGCGGAAGTGGTCGATGGTCACGGAGTGGTCGACCACCAGGTCAACCGGCACCAGCGGCTCGATCTTCTTCGGGTTCACGCCCATCTTGGAGGCCACGTTACGCATGGCAGCCAGGTCGGCCAGCAGCGGAACGCCGGTGAAGTCCTGCAGTACAACGCGGGCTACGACGAACGGGATCTCGTCGGTGCGGGCCGCGGTGGCGCCCCAGTTAGCCAGCTGCTTCACGTGCTCTTCGGTGACTTTCTTACCGTCGCAGTTACGCAGCACCGATTCCAGCACCACGCGGATCGATACCGGCAGGCGGGAGATTTTGGCGCCCAATGCCTTTTCCAGCGCGGGCAGGGAATAGAACTGACCCTTTTTGCTGCCAGAAATAGGGAAATCCTTGAGCGTATTCAGTGTGTTGCGGGACATGACCTCTCCTTCAGGTGGGTATCGTCTGTTATTAATAAATCAAAGACCGAGTTTTTGCTCGGACGTCTTGCATTCATTCGCCAGTTGGCGGTTCGCTTTCGAATCGAGCAGCATGYCCTTGGCAGGGATGCCGATCCAGATCAGGCCATACAGCTTGTTCTCGAAACGCTGGGCGCCGGTGGTGGTGGCCACGCGCGTCAGGCGGTGCAGCTTCTGCTTCCAGCGGATCGCGATGTGTTCGAGATCGGTGGCGTTTTCGTAGATCGTGATCTTGTTGCCCAGTTCGCAGGCGTAATCGGTCACGCTGGACTCTGCGACGTTGGGTTCTTTGGCGTCTTCGCTGGCTTCTGCGGACGCCGGCGCTTCATCCGCCTTGTCAGCCTTCTCGGCCTTCTTCGGCTTGGCGGCCTTTTTCTTGGCGGTGGCGGTGTGCTTGACGGGTTTGTCGTCGGCATGCGCCAGCGGAGTGAGAGCCATCGAGGCGCAGGCAGCGCAGGCGAGAATGAATTTGGTGATCGACATGCTTAATTGTCTCCGGGAGTTACTTGACCATCGCCCAGCAGGGCGGCTACGTTGTCCGGCAGCGGCAGGCCTGCGAGCTTGGCGCGCTGTAGAACCGTCCAATAATATCGGTAGCTTGCGCGGTCGTGCAAGCGTCCGTGCTGGGAGATCGGGCCCCACTGTACCTTCTCTGCTTCATGCAGGATGGCGGCCGCTTCGTTGACTTCGGAGACGCGCGGCGTGAAGGCCTTGATGACCGGCTTGATCTGGTTCGGGTGGATCGACCACATGCGGGTGTAGCCGAATTCGGCGGCCGCGCGCTGGGCGTCGGTGGCCACCACGGCCGAATCCTTGATTTCGGTCGTCACGTTATGCGAAGGCACCTTGCCGTGCGCGTGGCAGGCGGCAGCGATTTCCAGCTTGGCGCGCACCACCAGCGGATGCGTGAACTGGCCCGGCGTGCGCATCGCGCTGCCCGGCACGGCGCCGTAGTGGGCCGAAACGAAGTCCATGATGCCGAATGACAGGCACTCGACCTGGGGCAGGGCGGCGATATCGTGCACGTCGCGCAGGGCGCCGTGGGTTTCGATCAGCACGTGCACCGGCAGTGGCGTGGTGCGGCCGGACTTGGCGGCGTATTTGTTGACGATATCGATGCCGCGCACCACTTCCTGTACGCTTTCCGGCTTGGGCAGGACGATATAGGCCAGCTTGTGRCCCGCTTCGGTGCAGATGATCTCGACGTCGCGCTCGAAGTGCGGGCTGCTGATGTCGTGGACACGGGCGCCGATGCGGTTGTGCACATTGGCTTCGTCCAGCAGCAGCAGGGCGACCAGCTTGGCGTGGGACTCTTCGTTGCCGGCGGCGGCGCCGTCCTCGCAATCGAAGGTGATGTCGAACAGGGGACCAAGCTCTTGTTGCAGGGCCATGGATTTGCGCATCAGCTTCTCGCTGCCGGCGTAGTGATCGCAGGCGGGAAGCAGGAGCGGCTGGCGTGTGCCCTGGAATAAAACCTCGGATGGATGCATGGATGCGGTAGAAACAGCCGCCGCGCTGCTCTCGGCAGCGCGGCGGGTACGGCGGATCGGTGGTTTAACCGGTTCCACTGTGTTTAAAACAAATTACGGCAGCAGGTGCTTCACGCCTTCACGCTCTTCGGTCAGCTCCTTCAGCGTGAGATTGATGCGCTCTTGCGAGAATGCGTCGATTTCCAGGCCCTGGACGATCTTGTATTCGCCGTTTTCGGTGGTCACCGGGAAGCCGAACATGATGCCTTCAGGGATGCCGTAGGAACCGTCGGAAGGAACACCCATGGTGGTCCACTTGCCGTTGGTGCCCAGTACCCAGTCACGCACGTGGTCGATCGCTGCGTTCGCTGCGGAAGCTGCCGAGGACAGGCCGCGCGCTTCGATGATCGCTGCGCCGCGCTTGCCGACGGTTGGCAGGAAGGTGTTGGCGTTCCATTCCTGGTCGTTGATCATTTCCTTGACGGACTTGCCGTTCACGGTGGCGAAGCGGTAGTCGGCGTACATGGTTGGGG
>NZ_JBFRDW010000663.1:0-3286 GCF_052113985.1 Pseudoduganella sp. RAF53_2
AATATCTGGTGACCGCCGGTGTGGTTGTCGCAGTCTCAGAATTCGCCAAGCGCAGTGATCGGCTTGGCGGGCTGATTGCCGCGCTGCCGATGGTGACGGTGCTGGCGCTGATATGGCTTTATGTCGAAAATCAGCCGCAGCAAAAGATCGCCAATCATGCCTGGTACACGTTCTGGTACGTTATTCCCACGCTGCCGATGTTTCTGGTCTTTCCTTGGCTATTGCCGCGCCTTGGCTTCTGGCCGACGTTGGGCGTGTGCCTGGTCTTCACGGTGATTTGCTTCGCGCTGTTCGCGATTGTGGCGCGCTGGTTCGGCGTGGAGCTGCTGCCTTAGCGTTCCAGCAGCACCTTCAGCATCCGCTCGGGATGCGCCATGAAGTCGTGCATGACGCGGTAGTGTTCCGTGTCCTCATATTCGACCAGCCGGATACCGCGCTCACCGCACTCATAGATATATGCGTTCGGATAGGACATCAGAATCGGCGAGTGTGTGGCGATGATGAACTGGCAGCGATCGCCAACCAGATCGTGCAGGCGGCTTAGCATCGCCAGCTGGCGCTGCGGCGACAGTGCCGCTTCCGGCTCGTCCAGAATAAACAGGCTATCGCCGCGGAAGCGCTCCATGAACACCGTCAGGAAAGTCTCGCCGTGCGACTTTTCGTGCAGCGACTTGCCGCCGAAATAGCTGATGATCGGCGGCCCTCCGGGAGGCTTGTCCAGCTCCTCGATCTCGGTGCTGACGTTATAGAAGGTCTCGGCGCGGAAGAAAAAACCATCGCGCGGCTGCTTCACACCGCGTACCAGGCGCAGATGCTCGTGAAGATCCGTATGCGACGCACGCGTCGCAAAGTTGAAATTGCGGCTGCCGCCTTCAGGATTAAATCCCATACCTACCGCAATCGCCTCCAGCAAAGTCGACTTGCCCGAACCGTTCTCGCCAACGAGGAAGGTGACCGAAGGATGCAGCAGCAAATTATCGAGCGACGCGATCGCCGGCAAATTAAAAGGAAACTCGTCGGCCCTCTCGGCCGACGACGGTTTCAATCCAATCTCTGAAACGTACGGTCTCGTCTTCATTTGCTTGCCATTGTGGCAAAAACACGGTCGCCGTACAAGGAGGGCGGTGGGCAGGAGAGTAGAATGCTGCGATTCTGCTAAACCGGCTTTGATCCAATGTCTTTGAACCAGCACATCACCCAACGAGATCTTTTGCGTATTTGCCAGCACGCGGCGGCCGCTGATGTGGGCGGCTTTCTGGAGCCTGTGCAGCAGGCGCTGATTCACCGGCGGGGTTGGTTGCGGATGTTGGCGCCGCGCGCGACAGGTGGGGCGGAGTTGCCGCTGCCGGAGGTGGTGCGTCTCGAAGAGGAAATCGCGGCGGCGGATGGCAGCATGGGCTGGGTCGTCACGCTGTGCGCAGGCGCGGGATGGTTTGCGGGCTTTCTGCCGCCGGACCTGGCGCGCGAGATCATTGGCACGCGGCGTGTCTGCCTGGCGGGCAGCGGCGCGCCGACCGGTTTTGCGGAACGCGAAGGTGACGGCTTCCGCATCACGGGACGCTGGGATTACGCCAGCGGTGCGCCGATGGCCACGCACTTCACGCTGAACGCCGTGCTGCGCGAGAACGGCCAGCCGCTGCGGGATGAAAACGGTGCGCCGCGCATCAGTGCATTCGCGGTGCCAGCGGCGCAGGTGTCGATTGTGCCGACCTGGCACAGCGTCGGACTGCGCGCGACGGCGTCGCACAGTTACAGTATTCAGGGACAGTGGGTGCCGTCCAGCCATGGCTTCGTGATCGATGCCGCGCATGCGACGGCGCCGGGGCCGCTGTATCAATTCCCGTTTTATCCGCTGGCTTACATCACACTGGCCGCCAACCTGGCCGGCATGGCGCGTCACTTCGTGGGACTGGCACGCGACTCGATCGCACGCCGCAAGCACACGATGAGCGGACAGCCGCTGGTACAGCGCCCGGAAGTGGAGCGTCTGCTGCACGATGCGCAAACGCAGCTCGTCCAGGCACGCGACCACGCTTACGCGCTGCTCGATCGTGCATGGGCGCGCGTGGCGGCCGGCGAGGAAGTGCCGCAAGCCGAAATCGAAAGCTTGCAGGACGCCTCGCTCTCGCTTGTCGCCGCTTCCCGCTCAGCGGTGGATGGTCTTTACCCCTACTGCGGCTTGTACGCCGCCAACGTGCACAGCACCATCAACCGGGTGTGGCGTGACTTCCACACGGCGACCCAGCATTCACTATTGCTGCCTTGACATGTGAGCTATCATGCTGATTTTGCAATCAGTAATGAGGTTGGCATGGGAGTGGAATTGGAAGCTGCGGGCGATCTGGTTACGGCCGGCCTGATAGCACACGAAATCGAAGGCAATGCCGGCGACCAGAGCGCGCATGTGCACAGCGGGGTCTGTGCCAACTGTGGCGCCAAGACTGCCGGTAATTACTGCGGAAATTGCGGGCAGAAGACCCACCTGCACAACTCCGTGCTGCATCTGGTGGAAGAGCTTATTCACGGCATGTTCCACTTCGAGACCAAGGGCTGGCGCACCTTGCCGCTGCTGGTCTTGCGCCCCGGCGAACTGACGCGCCGCTTCCTGGACGGCCAGCGCACGCGCTTCGTGTCGCCGCTGGCGCTGTTCCTGTTCATGATGTTCCTGATGTTCTTCGTGTTCTCGCTCACCGTGGGCAATCTGAATCACGGTGCGCCGGACAAGCAGGCAACACCGGAGCAGACGAGCGCGCGCCTCGCGGAGAAAGTGGAGAACCGAAAAGAACAGGTGATTGAGGCCGAAGCCGACCTGAAAGCGGCCGAGGGCGAGAAGGGCATTGCGAAAGCGCAGGCCGCACTGGAAAAGGCCAGGAAGAAGCTGGCGGCCGCCGAGGAAGCTGCGACCAAGGCTGCGGCGGTGACCACGGCTGCCGGTGCCGCGGCTGGCAGCTCGGCAAGCAGCGCAGCAAGCAGTTCAGCCAACAGCGCAGCAAGTAGCCCAGCAAGTAGCCCAGCAAGCAGCGCGCCCGCCGCAAAAGCCGACGATTCCGACTCCGACTGGGACTGGAAGAAAGAAGTGAAGTCGTCCAACATCAACAGCGATATCCCGTGGCTGAACGTGGCCCTGAAGCACGCGGTGGAAAACCCGGAGCTGGCGCTGTATAAGCTGAAAAACKCGGCCTATAAATACTCCTTCCTGCTGGTGCCGATCTCCATGCCCTTTTTGTGGCTGATGCTGTTCTGGAAGCGCGGTGCGTCGATGTTCAGCCACGCGGTGTTCTCGCTG
>NZ_JBFRDW010000664.1:0-3268 GCF_052113985.1 Pseudoduganella sp. RAF53_2
CCTGGTGCATGGGCCTGACCCAGCACGAATTTGCGATCGAAACCCTGCAAACGCTGGTGAACGTGATGCTCCTGCGCGGGAACGTTGGCCGTCCCGGCGCCGGCCTGATGCCGGTGCGCGGCCACTCCAATGTGCAGGGTGACCGCACCGTCGGCGTCACCAACCGTCCCAAGAAAGAATGGCTGGACGGCCTGCGCGCAGTGTTCGGCTTCGAGCCCCCGTCAGCGCATGGCCTGGATGCGATCAACACCATCCGCGGCCTGCTGAATGGCGAAGTGCATGCCTTCACCAGCCTGGGTGGCAATTTCGCCGTTGCCGGTCCGGACAGCCCGCGCGTGCTGGACGCACTCTCGCGCACCCAGCTCACCGTGCACATTGCCACCAAGCTGAATCGCACCCATTTGTATCCCGGCCGCGTCGGCCTGTTGCTGCCATGCCTGGGCCGCACGGAGCTGGACCAGCAGGCAGGCGGCCAGCAATTCGTCAGCGTGGAAGATACCGCCAGCGTGGTGCACGCCTCCACCGGCCGCAACATGCCTGCCAGCGAGACGCTGCGCTCCGAGCCTTTCATCGTTACCGAACTGGCGCGCCATGCGCTGCCGGATTCGAAGATCGACTGGCAAGCCATGGGCCGCGACTACGACACCACCCGCAACCACATCGAGCGCGTCGCATCGCACGCGCAAGCCGTGGAAGGCTTCGGCGATTACAACCGCAAGATCCGCGAACGCCTCGGCTTCCGCCTGCCGAATTCGGCGGGCCTGCGCATCTGGCATACAGCCAGCGGCAAGGCGCGCTTCACGGCGCATGCCCTGCCGGCGGACACTATCATGTCGCGCGCCCGCGCCGCCTTTGGCCCGGACGTGCTGTGCCTCGCCACCGTGCGCGCGCATCGCCAGTACAACACCACCGTCTACCGCGATCCGCGCGGCGAGGTGGACCGCTACCGTGGCGTCAACGGCACACGCAAAGTGCTGTTCATCGGCAGCGCTACCCTGGCCCGCCTCGGCCTGCAGGACGGCGATATCGTGACCGTGCGCGCAGCAGCACCGGACGGCATCGCCCGTGAACTCAACGGCTACCGCCTGGTTGAACGTCCGCTTCCGGACGGCGATGCGATTGGCTATTTCCCCGAACTGACGCCGCTCATTTYGCCTGATCTGGTCGCGCGCGGATCGAATACACCAGCATTCAAAGAGGTTCCAATACTGTTGGTAAAGGAACTTCAATCGTGCAATGAATTTAGGAAATAGGTGCTAGACTCGCCGTTTCTCGATACAAAAATATCAACTAAGGGAACGGGGCATGAGTCAGGCAACTACCGGCCATCTGGCCAAGATTTTCATCGACAATCAGGATGCCTTGCTGGAGGGCTGGCTCAATGCCATGCTGTCACGCCTGGTGCGCCGCGACAAAAACGCGGAAGCGGAGATCCGCCAGCAGGCCGCCCGCTTTATTCCCCTGATGATCAAGGCGCTGGACAAGGGCCAGACCTATGACATCGACCAGCCTTCCTGGGCCGAAGTACGTCACCTGCTGAGTGACATTTCCGCCACACGTGTGCGCCAGGGCTTCACCCCTACCGAGACCGCGACCTTCATCTTCGCATTGAAAGAGCCGCTGTTCGCGCTGCTGCGCACCGCGATGGCGGGCGATGCTGACGCGCTGGCCACCGAACTGCTGGAAACCGGCACCTTGTTCGACAAGCTCGGCCTCCTTACTGTCGAAGAATTCCAGAAAGGCCGCGAAGCGGTCATCATGCGCCAGCAGCAGGAATTGCTGGAGCTGTCCACGCCCGTTGTGCAGTTATGGAAAGACGTGCTGGCCCTGCCGCTGATCGGCACCCTCGACAGCGCCCGCACCCAAGTGGTGATGGAAAGCCTGCTGCAGAAGATTATCGATACCGGCGCTTCCATCGCCGTTATCGACATCACCGGCGTGCCCACGGTGGACACACTGGTCGCGCAGCACCTGCTGAAAACCGTTGCCGCCGCGCGCCTGATGGGAGCCGATTGCATCATCAGCGGTATCCGTCCGCAAATTGCGCAGACCATTGTGCACCTGGGCGTCAACCTGGAAGACGTGATTACCAAGGCTTCGCTGGCCGACGCCTTCCAGGTGGCACTGAAGCGCGTCGGCGCTTCAGTTGTCTACCAGCAGACCGCGTGAGGCGGGCATGGAGCGCATTCCCATTCTCAAGATGGGTGACCTGCTGCTCGTCACCATCCAGGTGGACATGCATGACCGCCTGGCGATGACGCTGCAGGAGGACCTCACCGCCCGCATCGTGAGCGCGCGCGCACGTGGTGTGCTGATCGATATTTCGGCACTGGACATCGTGGACTCCTTTATCGGCCGCATGATCAGCAATACAGCCGCCATGGCGCRCATTCTCGACGCGCGCACTGTGCTGGTCGGGATGCAGCCGGCCGTGGCGATCACGCTGGTCGAACTCGGTCTCACGCTGCACGGCGTGGAGACTGCGCTGAACGTCGAGAAGGGCGTGCAACTGCTGCAGCGCCACATCAACTGAGCGGGGCGGTACTGTGAGCCATAACGACGTCGAAGCACTGGTACTGCAGATCCGCTCCGACGAGGACGTGGTTCGTCTGCGCCAGGCGGTACGCGAGCAGATGATCGCCATCGGCTTCAGCCTGATCGACCAGACCAAAATGATTACCGCAGCCAGCGAACTGGCGCGCAACACGCTGCGCTACGGCGGCGGCGGCGAAGCGCATCTGATCAAGTGCAGTAACGGCAAGCGCGGTCTGCATGTCGCGTTTATCGATCATGGCCCCGGCATTCCGGACATCGAGCAGGCGCTGAAAGACGGTTACACGACAGGCGGCGGCATGGGCCTCGGCCTGTCCGGCGCCAAGCGCCTGGCCGACGAATTTGATATTGCCTCGGAACCGGGCCAGGGCACGACTGTGAAGATCACCAAATGGAAACCGTTCTAGGCATCGCCGGACGCCAGTCCAGCCACCAGTTGTCCGACGCGAGCCAGGTGGCGTCGGCGCGCCGTGCGGCCGGTGAGCTGTGTGCTCGGCAGGGTTACGATGCCTTGAGCGTGGGCGAGGTTGCACTGCTCGTCACCGAAGCCGCAACCAATATCATCAAGCATGCGGCGCATGGCGAAATCCTGCTGCGCTGCCTGAAAGGTGGCGGCATTGAAATTCTGGCGCTGGACCAGGGGCCGGGCATGAACAATTTCATCGCCAGTTCGGCCGATGGCACCACCACGGCAGGCAGCTATGGCGTAGGGCTG
>NZ_JBFRDW010000665.1:0-3268 GCF_052113985.1 Pseudoduganella sp. RAF53_2
GTGCATACCCTCATGACCGCAGTTCGCTCCTTGATTATTCGTACCACGCTGGTTGCCGGCACGCTGGATATTCTGGCCGCTTTCCTGATGCAGCTTGCTTCCCACGTCTCGCCAGTACGTGTGCTGCAGGCCATTGCCAGCGGCTGGCTTGGCCCGGCCGCGTTTAGCGGCGGCGTACCGGCAGCCGCCCTCGGGCTGGTGTCCCACTTTCTGTTGATGGCGGCACTGGTGGCCGTGTACGTGGTCTTCGTTGCCGGACGTGCGCTGGCGCGGCAGCAGCCGCTGTTGTGCGGCGTGCTCACGGGCATTGGAATGTATGTGTTCATGAACGCGGTGGTGCTGCCACTGTCCCGCATCGCCTTCCATCCGAACTACAGCATGATGCCGGTGCTGATCGGGCTGGTGGTTCACATTCTTTGCGTCGGCATGCCGATCGCGTTCATGGCGCGCGGCGGGCAAGGAGCCCGTGTCGCTCAAACTGTCTGAGGCAGCACCAGGATCGCCCGGAAGTCGTTCACATTGGTGAGGGTAGGACCGGTGATCACCGAGTCGCCCAGCGTCTGGAAGAAGCCGTGGCCATCGTTATTGGCGAGGGCTGAGCGGGGCGTGATGCCAAGCTCGCGCGCCCGCCACAGCGAGTCTGGCGCCAGCAAGGCACCGGCGATTTCCTCCTGGCCGTCGACGCCGTCGGTGTCGCAGGCGATGGCGTAAATGCCGGGGTAGCCGTTCAGGGTTACGCCCAACGATAGCAGAAACTCCACATTACGTCCGCCCCGTCCGTCGCCTCGCACAGTGACGGTTGTTTCTCCACCCGACAGCAATACGCATGGCGCGGTGAAGGGTTGGCCATGCCGCGCCACGTGGATGGAGATGCCTGCCATAGCGATGCCCACATCGCGTGCCTCGCCCTCAATGCTGTCGCCGAGAATATGCGCGGGAACGCCGGCCTTGCTGGCGACCGCCGCCGCGGCCTCCAGCGCCATCAAAGGCGTGGCGATCATGTGCAGCTCGCTGCGGGCGAGACGCGGGTCGCCGGGCTTGACCGACTCGCCGCGCCCACTCTCAAGCAGCCTGCGGACTTCGAGTGGCACGTCGATGCCATAGCGATGGAGTACGGCCAGAGCGTCCGCGCAGGTGGTGCGATCGGCGCAGGTTGGGCCACTCGCGATATCGATCGGGTCATCACCCGGCACATCGGAAATCAGCAAGGTGACCACTTTCGCCGGATAACAGGCCGCTGCCAGCCGCCCGCCCTTGATGGCCGACAGATGGCGTCGTACGCAGTTCATTTCGCTGATGGTGGCGCCGCTCTTCAAAAGCGCCGTATTAATGGCCTGCTTGTCGGCCAGCGTGATGGCTTCATCCGGCAAGGCCAGCAGCGCCGAGCCGCCGCCCGAGATCAGACAGATGACCAGGTCGTCTTCCGTGAGCCCCGATACCAGGCCGAGGATACGGCGCGCTGCGGTCATCCCGGCCGCGTCGGGCACGGGATGCGCAGCTTCCACAATCTCGATCCGCTCACATGGCACGTTGTAGCCATAGCGGGTCACCACCAGCCCACTCAGTTCACCGCGCCAGTGCTGCTCAACGACCCGCGCCATTTCCGCGGACGCCTTGCCGGCGCCGATCACCAGGGTGCGTCCGCGGGGCGGCGAGGGCAGATACTTCGGCAGGCTGACGGCTGGCTGCGCCGCCGCTACCGCCGCATCGAACATCTCCCGCAATAACTGGCGTGGGTTGATCATCGCTGCTCCTTATCCCGGCAGTTCCGAACCGATTTCGAAATTGGCCATTTTTTCCAGCGCTCGCACCAGGGCCGAATGATCCCAGGCCTTGCCGCCGTGCGCCGCGCAGCTATTGAACAGCTCCTGCGCGGTGGCGGTATTGGGCAGGCTCAGTCCGAGCTGGCGCGCTGTACTAAGTGCCAGGTTCAGGTCCTTCTGGTGCAGTTCGATGCGGAAGCCCGGATTGAACGTGCGGTTGATCATGCGTTCGCCATGGACTTCGAGAATACGCGACGACGCGAAACCGCCCATCAGGGCCTGGCGCACTTTCGCCGCATCGGCTCCCATGCGCGATGCAAAAAGCAGCGCTTCGCCAACCGCCTCGATATTCAGCGCCACGATGATCTGGTTGGCGACCTTGGTGGTCTGGCCATCGCCATTGCCGCCGACCAGCGTGATGTTCTTGCCCATTAGCTCGAACAGCGGCTTGACGCGGTCGAAGGCTTCTTGCGAGCCACCCACCATGATGGTCAGGGTGGCTGCCTTGGCGCCGACTTCGCCACCGGACACCGGCGCATCGAGATAGTCGCAGTTCAGCGCGTTGATGCGGGCGGCGAACTGTTTGGTTTCAAGCGGCGAAATGGAACTCATGTCCACCACCACCTTGCCCGCCGAAAGGCCTTCCGCGACGCCATTTTCACTGAACAGCACGGCCGCAACGTGGGGCGTATCCGGCACCATGACGATAATGATGTCCGATTTCTGCGCTACTTCCTTGCCCGATCCGCAGCTTACCGCGCCAGCCTGCAGCAGTTCTTCCGGAATGGGTTTGATGTCATGCACGTGCAGCGTATGGCCGCCAGCGACCAGGTGGGATGCCATGGGCGTACCCATGATGCCAAGACCGATAAAGCCGACTTTACTCATTTTCCGATTGCTCCGTAATGTGTGGGAAGGTTGGATCACTGTGGGTGCTTGAAGCGGCCCGCCAGTGCTTCGGCATTGCGGGCCAGGATGCCGATATCGCTGCCGACAGCCGTGAACATGGAGCCGACTTCGATGTAATGGCGTGCCATGGCCTCGTCCGGCGATAGAATGCCGGCCGGTTTGCCGCTGGCGCGGATGCGGCGGATGGCTTGCTCGATCGCCGCGATCACTTCCGGGTGTTTGGGATTGCCGATGTGCCCCATGGCTGCGGCCAGATCACCAGGGCCGATGAAGATGCCGTCAACGCCTTCAACGGCGGCAATTTCTTCGATATTGGCGATAGCTTGCGGCGTCTCCACCTGCACCAGCACGCAGATCTCTTCCTCGCATTGCTTGGCGTAGTCTTTCACGCGGCCATAGTCGGAGGCGCGCGCCGCCGCTGAATATCCGCGCACGCCAAGCGGGGGATAGCGCGTCGCGGCCACGGCGCGGCGGGCTTCGTCCGCATCCTGCACGAAGGGAATCAACAGAGTTTGCGCACCGACGTCGAGCAGCCGCTTGATGATCACGGTGTCGTTCCATGCCGGACGCACGATAGGGTGGGCGCTGCCTTGCGA
>NZ_JBFRDW010000666.1:0-3230 GCF_052113985.1 Pseudoduganella sp. RAF53_2
CGGTGTGCCTGCCACCTGTTTTTAGGTCTGGTTTAGTATTTGGAGCAAGCGTGGAACGCAGAACATTCCTGAAACTCAGCGCCGCCGCAGGTAGCGCTCTCATCGTGCCCGTCTTCGGCAATGCCATCGCAGCCGAAGAGCTGCTCAACCCGATGGCGCGTCAATTCAAGAAGCAGCTGGCCGACGCCGCAATGAACTCCGCCACCAAAGCCGGCGCGACATACTGCGACGTGCGCATTGGCCGTTACCTGAATCAGTTCATCACTACCCGTGACCTGAACGTCGAGAACATCGTCAATACCGAAAGCTCCGGCGTCGGTGTGCGCGTGATCGCCAACGGCGCCTACGGCTTCGCCGCCACCAATGTGATGACCATGGATGCCGTTGCCGACGCAGCGCGCCAGGCCGTCGCCATCGCCAAGGCCAACGCCAAGCTGCAAACGGAACCGGTGCAACTGGCGCCGGTAAAAGGCGTCGGCGAAGTGGCATGGAGCACGCCATACAAGAAGGACTGGCGCACGGTGCCGGTGAAGGACAAGGCCGAGATGCTGATCGCCGCCAACAAGGCTGGTATGGATGCCGGCGCCTCCTTCATGCAGTCCATGCTGTTCCAGGTCAACCAGCAGAAGTATTTCGCGTCCACCGACGGCTCCTACATCGACCAGGACATTCACCGTCTGTGGTCCCCACTGACCGCGACCGCCGTGGACAAGTCCACCGGCAAATTCCGCACCCGTGATGGCCTGTCTTCGCCGGCCGGTATGGGCTATGAATTCTTCGATGCCAAACAGGAGCACAAAGTACGTGCCGCGGGCGGCGTCACTACCCTGTACAAAGGCGGCTACGATCTGATTGAAGACGCCAAGGCCGCAGGGCRCCAGGCCAAGGAAAAGCTGACCGCCAAATCGGTCGAACCGGGCAAGTACGATCTGGTGCTATCGCCCGAACACCTGTTCCTGACCATCCACGAATCCGTCGGCCACGCCACGGAACTGGACCGCGTGCTGGGCTACGAGGCGAACTACGCCGGCACCAGCTTCGCTACGCTGGACAAGTGGCAGTCGAAGAAATTCAAATACGGGTCGGACCTCGTCAACATCGTCGCCGAGAAAACCACGCCGGGTTCGCTGGGTGCAGTGGCCTACGACGATGAAGGGGTGCCGGCCAAGAAGTGGGACCTGATCCGCAACGGCATTCTGGTCAACTACCAGGCCACCCGCGATCAGGCGCACATCATCGGCGAAAAAGAATCGCATGGCTGCTCTTACGCGGATTCGTGGAGCAGCGTGCAGTTCCAGCGTATGCCGAACGTCTCGCTGGAAGCAGGCAAGAAACCAATGACGCCGGACGAACTGGTGAAAGATGTGAAGAAGGGCATCTACATCATGGGCCGCGGTTCCTATTCGATCGACCAGCAGCGCTACAACTTCCAGTTCGGCGGCCAGCTGTTCTACGAAATCAAGGACGGCAAAGTTGGCCAGATGCTGAATGACGTGGCCTACCAGTCCAACACCCAGGAATTCTGGAACTCCTGCGCAGCGATGTGCGATGAGCGCGACTGGCGCATGGGCGGCTCCTTCTTTGACGGCAAGGGCCAGCCTTCGCAGGTCAGCGCCGTATCGCACGGCTCCTCCACCACGCGCTTCAATGCCGTGAACGTGATTAACACTGCCCGCAAGATCGGCTGAGGAACACCATGAAATTGCTGAATCAGGAAGAAGCAAAACGCATCACCGACAAAGTGATGTCCCTGTCCAAGGCGGACGAATGCCGTGTGGTGCTGACCGGCAGCCGCAAGGGCAATGTGCGCTATGCACGCAACAGCGTCTCCACCGCGGGCCTGAACGAAGACACCACGCTGCAGGTGAGCGTCGCCTTCGGCAAGCGCCAGGGCGCCGCCACTGTCAACCAGTTCGACGAGAAATCGCTGGAAGCGGCCGTGCGCCGCGCCGAAGAAGTCGCGCGTCTGGCGCCGGAAAATCCGGAATTCGTGCCGGCCATCGGCAAGCAGGAATTCAAGCCGACCGCCACCTACACGCCGGCCGCCGAAGCCTTCAATCCCGAGTATCGCGCCGACGTGGCATTCGCCAGTATCGATGCAGCACGCAAGAAAGGCCTGGTAGCAGCTGGCTTCTTCAACGATAGCATCGGCTTCGATTGCATCGCCAACTCGAACGGCGTGTTCGGTTTCCAGCAGACCGCTGGCCTGAACTTTACCGTCACTACGCGTACCGAAGACGGCCGCGGTTCGGGCTGGGTCAGCCGCGCTGCCTACGATCCAAAGCAATTCGACGCACGCGAAGCATCCGAAATCGCGATTGAAAAAGCACTGCGTTCGGTGGACGCCAAGGCACTGGAACCAGGCCGCTACACGGTCGTGATGGAGCCTGCCGCCACCAACGATTTGCTGAACTTCATGTTCAATGCTTTCAGCGCGCGTAATGCCGACGAAGGCCGCAGCTTCCTGTCCAAGAAGGGCGGCGCCAACCGCCTGGGAGACAAGCTGTTCGATGAACAAGTGAATATCTGGACCGACCCGTGGGACCCTCGCGCGCCGGTGCTGCCATGGGACCAGAACTCCATGATGGCCCGTACCCGCCGTGATCTGATCAAGAATGGCGTGGTCGCATCGCTCGACTACGATCGCTACTGGGCGCAGAAGCAGAACAAGCAGGCCGTGGCCAGTGCCGGCAATATCATCATGGCGGGCGGCGACAAGTCCACCGAGGAGCTGATTGCCAGCACCAAGAAGGGCATCCTGGTCACGCGCACCTGGTACATCCGCATGGTTGATCCGCAGGCGGTGGCGCTGACCGGCCTGACCCGTGACGGCACGTTCTACATCGAGAACGGCAAGATCAAGCATCCGATCAAGAACTTCCGCTTCAACGACAGCCCGGTATCGATGCTGAACAATATCGATGAACTGGGCAAGCCGGTGCTGATGGGCGACACCGATTCGCGCAAGCTGATGCTGCCGGCGATGAAGGTGCGTGACTTCAACTTCACCTCCTTGTCGGACGCGGTTTAAACGGCGCTGCAATGCCGAGCTACGATTTCTATTTCACGCGCCTGATGTATGAATCGGGCGACTGGGATGTGGACATCCRCATGCCGAGCAATGTGCTCAACTCCCTGGTCGAATACACGACCCTGAAAGTTGATCCCGTTGAGCGTATCGTGCCGCTGTCCGACCCCAGGATGCTGGAAGCGCCGTTCTGCTATATGGC
>NZ_JBFRDW010000667.1:0-3228 GCF_052113985.1 Pseudoduganella sp. RAF53_2
GATACAGGATTTCCCGGCTAACCCCCTCGCCACTACCGGCGGGTCAATGACCCGCCCTACGAGGAGGTAGCCCGGCCGTCCGGGCGTAGGGCGGATCATTGATCCGCCGCGCTCATTAGTAGATTGCTTTGCCCGAAGCGTCTTTCAGGTTAGCTTTCCAGGAATCCTGGACCAGCTTCACAACGGATGCTGGCAGTGGTACGTAGTCCAGTTCGGTAGCAGCAGCGCCGCCGTTCTTGAAGGCCCAGTCGAAGAACTTCACGACTTCCTTGCCGCGTGCAGCGTCAGCCTGTGCCTTGTGCATCAGGATGAAGGACACGCCGGTGATTGGCCAGGATTGCTTGCCAGCCTGGTCGGTCAGCACCACGCCGAAACCTGGGGTCTTGGTCCATTCCGCGTTGGCAGCAGCGGCCTTGAAGTTGTCATCATCAGGCTGCAGGAACACGCCATCCTTGTTCTTCAGCTGGGTGTGGGACATCTTGTTCTTCTTGGCGTAAGCCCACTCGACGTAGCCGATGGAGCCTTTGATACGCTGCACGTTAGCAGCCACGCCTTCGTTACCTTTACCGCCCACGCCGGTAGCCCACTTCACAGCGGTGCCGGAACCGATCTTGGTCTTGAACTCTGGGGAGGACTTGGACAGGAAGTCGGTGAACAGGAAGGAGGTGCCGGAGCCGTCAGCGCGGTGCACCACGGTGATTTCGTCAGCTGGCAGCTTCACGCCGGCGTTCAGAGCAGCGATCGCGCCGTCGTTCCACTTGGTGATCTTGCCCAGGTAGATGTCAGCAACAACCGGACCGGTCAGCTTCAGCTGGCCAGGAGCTACGCCATCCAGGTTAACCACGGTCACCACACCACCCATGATGGCTGGGAACTGCATCAGGCCGTCAGCGTCCAGCTCTTCTGCTTTCAGAGGCATGTCGGATGCGCCGAAATCAACGGTCTTGGCTTTGATCTGTTTGATACCAGCGCCGGAACCGATGGATTGGTAGTTCAGGCCGTTGCCGGTAGCTGCCTTGTAGGACTCAGCCCACTTAGCGTAAATCGGGTAAGGGAAAGTTGCGCCTGCGCCGGTCATGTCCGCTGCAAAAGCGCTAGCGAACGTCATTGCCGCGGATGCGCCAACAACGAAGGAGGTCAACAACTGTTTCATACGCATATCAAGATCCTCTTGGGGGGTTGGGGTTGAATGCTGCGCARTGTATGACGTCAATATTACAGCTTTATGACATAACTAAAATTCATTTTTGTATGGTCATAAACCTGTCACAAAGCTTAATTACACTACAATAAGGCCAATGAAACAGTAAAAAAATGACAAGTACCATGAAACCGGAACTCCGCGCCGAAGCCGCTAAACAGGCAATCTTTTTGGACCGGGAGCTGTCGCAACTGGCATTTAACCGCCGTGTGATGGCCCAGGCCGAAGACCCGGCAATTCCGGTACTGGAACGACTGCGCTATCTGTGCATCGTCAGCAGTAATCTGGATGAATTCTTTGAAGTACGCGTGGCCAGCCTGCTGGCTGCCGCGGTGGAAGGCGATATGGCCGACCACCCTGCCCTGCAAAGCACCCTGGCCCGCGTCAGCGAAGAGTGCCACGGTCTGGTGCGCCGCCAATATGAGATATTAAATACCGCAGTGCTGCCGGAACTGCGCGCCCAGGGCGTGCACATCGTGCGCCACTCCGAGCGCAACGAAGCGCAGCGCGCCTGGGTCAAGGAATATTTCGAGCGCGAAGTGCGCCCCCTGCTGACCCCGATCGGCCTCGATCCGGCCCACCCCTTCCCGCAGGTTATTAATAAGAGTCTGAACTTTATCGTGGCGCTGAGCGGCAAGGATGCCTTCGGCCGCGGCACCGCGATTGCCATCGTGAAGGCGCCGCGCGTGCTGCCGCGCGTGGTGCGCCTGCCGGACCACCTGTCGCCGCACGGCGTATCGTTCTGCCTGCTCTCTTCTATTATTCACGCCCATATTTCCGATCTGTTCGCCGGCCGTGACGTGATGGCATATTCGCAATTCCGGGTCACCCGCGATTCCGATCTGTGGGTCGATGAGGATGAGGTCAAGAATCTGCGCCAGGCCCTGAAGGGGGAGTTGCAAGGCCGTCAATTCGGCACCTCGGTGCGGCTGGAAGTGRCCAAGAACTGCCCGCCGGAGCTGTCCCAGTTCCTGCTCGACCAGTTCGGCCTGGACCAGACCCGCCTGTATCAGGTGGATGGCCCGGTGAATATGGTGCGCCTGAACGAAATCGTGGACCAGTCGCGCAAGCCGGAACTGCGCTGGCCGCCATTCGTGCCGGGCAGCCTGACCAAGACCGTGGCCAGCGACATCTTTGCCACCCTGCGCAAGAACGATATCCTGCTGCACCATCCTTACCAGAGTTTCCAGACCGTTATCGACTTCATCCGCAGCGCCGCGCTTGATCCGAACGTGGTGGCGATCAAGCAAACCGTCTACCGCACCGGCATGAACTCCGACCTGATGGAAGCCCTGATCGCGGCCGCCCGTAGCGGCAAGGAAGTGACCGTGGTGGTGGAACTGATGGCGCGCTTCGACGAGGAARCAAATATCAACTGGGCCGACAAGCTGGAACAAGCCGGCGCGCAGGTGGTGTACGGCGTGGTGGGCCTGAAGACCCACGCCAAGATCGCCCTGGTGATACGCCGCGATGAAGGCGGCCTGTGCTACTACGCCCACCTYGGCACCGGCAACTACCATCCCTCGACGACCAAGCTGTATACCGACTTCGGCCTGCTGACGGCCGACCCGGCCATGGGCCGCGACGTCAACGAGGTGTTCATGCACCTGACCAGCCTGGCCAAGCCGCAAAAGCTCAGCAATATCTGGCTGGCGCCGTTCTCACTGCAATCCGAGATCATCAAGGCAATCAAGAACGAACAGAAAATTGCAAAGAGCGGGCGTCCGGCGCGGATTATCGCTAAAATCAATGCATTGACCGACGAGCCGGTTATCCGCGCGCTCTACGCCGCTTCGAAAGACGGTGTGAAGATCGATCTGATCGTACGCGGCGCGTGCATGCTGAAGCCGGGCGTGCCGGGCCTGTCGGAAAACATCAAGGTGCGCTCCATCATCGGCCGCTTCCTTGAACACAGCCGCATTTATTACTTCCGCAATGACCTGGCGCATGACATCTACCTGGCCAGCGCGGACTGGATGAACCGCAATCTGCTGCGCCGCATCGAGGTGGCCTTCCCTATCCTCGTC
>NZ_JBFRDW010000668.1:0-3226 GCF_052113985.1 Pseudoduganella sp. RAF53_2
GGACCGCGCTGTGCTGGAAAGCCGTGAAGTCATCAAGACCATGGAGACCACCCACGAAGGTGCGCGCCATTGGCTGGTGCACAAATTCCCCATCGACGTGGACGGCGAAGCCTTCCTCGGCGGCTCGGCCATCGACATGACCACCGAAGTGGAAAAGGAGCGTGCCCTGATCCGCCACGACAATTTCTATGTGCTGCTGTCGCGCCTGAGCGCCATCATTCCGCGTGCGCGCAGTGTGGAGCAACTGTGCCTGGACGTATGCCGCGCCGCCGCGCATCAGGCAGGTCTGGAGCTGGTGGACATCAGCCGCGTCATGGCGGATGGCAGCCTCGCCATGGTGTCGTCGGCCGGACGCGATGGCACGGAACAGCATTGGCCAAGCGAAGAAGTTTCGCGGCATGCGGAATGGTTTGTAATCGCTTTGGCGGAGAAGACCGTCAGCACCGGCAAGATGCAGTTTTCGAACGACCTTCCGGACGGCTGCAAAAAGCGGAAGATCGCATCCTGCATGGCCATTCCGCTATTTGTGAATAACAAGTGCTGGGGTGTGGTCTGCTTCTACTCGCAGCGTCCGCAGTTCTTCGATCACTTCTATCGCGAACGCGCCGGTGAGTTGAGCAATGAACTGAGCTACGGATTGGAGCGCCTGATCAACGCACAGGAAATGCACCGCCTGGCGCGCACCAATACCCTGTCCGGACTGCCAAGCCGCCTGCAGTTCGAGGAAGACATTGCCCGTCTGGCAGCCAGCGGCGCACACGGTACGGTGCTGCTGGTGAACATCAACCGTTTCGACGAAATCAGCTCCGCCTACGGTAACGCTGCGGCAGTTGGCCTGCTGCGCGCCATCGCCCAGCGTTTGCGCGAAGTGGTGACGCCGCAAATGCTGCTGGCCCACGTTGGCGTAGGACGTTTTGCCCTATTCCTGCCGGACGGCTCGCATGAAAAGCCGGCGGAGTTTGTGCGTAACACCATCGCGCCAATGCTACAGGGGGCCTATCAGGTCAAGGAAAACAAGATCTGGTGCACCATCAATGCCGGCGGCGCCATGCTGCCGGAAGATGGCTCAACCGCCGATGAACTGTTGATCAAGGCCTGGGATGCGCTGGCCGCCGCACGCGATGTCGAAGCCCGTTTCGGCTTGTACGACCGCGACGCCGATCGCGTGATGGCGCGCCAGATCAGCCTTGAAGTGGAATTGCGCGACGCGCTTGAGCGCCGCGAATTCATCAACTACTACCAGCCTAAAGTCGATCTGCGTACCGGCAAGCTGGCGGGCGCGGAAGCGCTGGTGCGCTGGYACCATCCGGTACGGGGCATTATTGAACCAAGCGAATTCGTGCCGGTGCTGGAACGCACAGGGCTGGTGATCGCGGTAGGCCGTCAGGTTATGCAGCGCGCGATGGAAGACTGGCGCTCGTGGCACGACAGCGGCCTGGAACCGCCGCAGATTGCCGTCAATGTGGCGCCGGCCCAGTTCCGCTGCGATTCGCTGTTCGGCGATATCGAACGGGCGCTGAACACGGCGGGCGCGCATTTGCAGCCGCTGTCGATCGAGATTACGGAATCCAGTCTGGTGTCCGATCATGCGCGCGTCATCGATGTGCTCACGCGCGTGCGCGCGCTGGACGTGCCGGTGGCAATCGACGATTTCGGCACCGGCTATTCTTCGCTCGCCTATCTGGTTACGCTGCCGGTGGATGTGATGAAGATCGACCGTTCCTTTGTGATGAAGATGTCGCAGGATGCGGGGTATATGGGGTTGGTGAGCACGGTGGTTACGCTGGCGCATAACCTCGATCTCAAGGTTGTCGCCGAGGGCATAGAAACGGAAGAGGAAGCCAAGCTGCTCAAGCTGCTCAGATGTGAACAGGGACAGGGCTTCCTGTACAGCCGCCCTGTCCCCGCCGATCAATTTGCTACTTTGCTGCGGACGCATTAAGAACCCAAGCCGGAATCAGGTGGCAGGCACGATGTGCCTGCCACCAGGGTTGGGCCGTGGGTTTTAATCCTTCTTCGCCTGCGCCTTGGCTGTCGCGATCTGGTCAAGGATGTGCTTCGGCACCGCAGCGTAGTGCTGGAACTCCATGGTATAAGTCGCCCTGCCCTGCGTCAGCGAACGCAGGGTGGTCGAGTAGCCGAACATCTCGGCCAGCGGCACGGAAGCCTTAACCAGCTTACCGCCGCCGCCAGGGATCTCGTCCATGCCCTGCACCAGGCCACGCCGCGTGGTCAGATCGCCCATCACATTGCCCATGAACTCCTCGGGCGTTTCCACCTCGACGTGCATCATCGGCTCCAGCAGCTGCGGATCGGCCTTGCGCATGCCGTCCTTGAAGGCCATCGAACCGGCCATGCGGAAGGCATTTTCGTTCGAGTCCACGTCGTGGTAGGAACCGAAGGTCAGCGTGACACGCACGTCGACCACCGGATAGCCCGCCAGCACGCCGGCCTGCAGGGTTTCGGTCACGCCCTTATTCACCGCCGGGATGAACTCGCGCGGCACCACACCGCCCTTGATGGCGTCCACAAACTCGTAGCCCTTGCCCGCTTCCACCGGCTCCAGCTTCAGCACCACGTGGCCGTACTGGCCCTTACCGCCGGACTGCTTGACGAATTTGCCTTCGATGTCCGATACGGCGCGGGTGATCGTTTCGCGATACGCCACCTGCGGTTTGCCGACAGTGGCTTCCACGCCGAACTCGCGCTTCATGCGATCCACCAGAATTTCGAGGTGCAGCTCGCCCATGCCGGACATGATGGTCTGGCCGGATTCCTCGTCGGTGTGCACCTTGAACGAAGGATCTTCCTGCGCCAGACGGTTCAGGGCAATGCCCATCTTCTCCTGGTCGGCCTTGGTCTTCGGTTCCACCGCCTGCGAAATCACAGGCTCGGGGAAGATCATCTTTTCCAGCACGATCACATGATCCGGCGCGCTCAGCGTGTCGCCCGTGGTCACGTTCTTCAGACCCACTGCCGCCGCGATATCACCCGCGAACACTTCCTTGATTTCCTTGCGTTCGTTGGCATGCATTTGCAGGATGCGGCCCAGACGTTCCTTCTGCTGCTTGGTCGGGTTGTACACCGTGTCGCCCGAATTCACCACGCCGGAATACACGCGGAAGAACGTCAGCTGGCCAACAAACGGGTCGGTCATGATTTTGAAGGCGAGCGCGGAAAACGGCTCATCATCGTTCGGATGGCGCTCGATTTCATTGTCGTCTTC
>NZ_JBFRDW010000669.1:0-3223 GCF_052113985.1 Pseudoduganella sp. RAF53_2
GATGCCTGGTCTACCGCGCTCACTGTACTGGGCGCGCAGGCCGGCCTTGCGCTGGCCGAACAACAGGGACTGGCTGCCCGCTTCCTGCTGCGCGAGGGCGATGTCCTGCGCGAAGCGATGAGCAGCCGTTTCCGGCAAATGCTTGACGACGAATGATACTGACGAACGACACCACCCGCCTTGCCCTGACAGCTGCCTGCCTGGCCAGCTATGGCCTGGTATGCCTTGCGCCTTGGCTGCGCCACCGCCGCGCGCGCGCAGCCGCGCATGCAGCGCGCGCGGCTGCCGGTGCAAACCCGTGGATCGTCGCCTACGCAAGCCAGACCGGCAATGCCGAACAGCTGGCGCGCCAGACCAGCGAAACCTTACGCGTGGCCGGCATTCCCAGCCGCATCTGCGAGTTCGACGAACTGGAGCATCATGACCTCAGCAGCGCGGAGCGTATTCTCTTCCTCACCTCGACTTACGGCGAAGGCGACGCGCCCGATGCCGCCGCCGGTTTCGTGCAGCGCCTGATGACGCGCAGCGGCCTGCAATTGCAGCATCTGCACTACGCAGTGCTGGCGCTGGGAGACAGCGCTTATGCATCGTTCTGCGGTTTCGGCCGCGCGCTGGACGCGTGGCTGCACGGACAGGGCGCGCGTCCGCTGTTCGCGCGGGTGGAAGTAGACCGCAGCAACGTGGACTCCATCGCCGCGTGGCGCAAGCACTTGAGCCATCTGGTGGGCACCAGCGATGCGCCGGATTGGGGCGCTCCGGATTTCGGCAACTGGCGGCTGGCGCAACGCCGCCTGCTGAATCCGGGCAGCGCCGGTGCGCCGATTTATCACCTGGAGCTGGAACCGGAACAAGGTCCGCTGCCCTCGTGGCAATCGGGCGACCTGGCACAGATTGCGGCGCCCGCCGATCCTGAGCGTCCGCGCGAATACTCGATTGCGTCCGTGCCGCAGGATGGCCGCGTGCATCTGCTGGTGCGTCTGCATCGCCACACGGACGGCAGCCATGGCGTTGTATCCGGCTGGCTGACGCAGGATGCGCCGTTGGGCGCTTCGGTGCCGCTGCGCCTGCGCGCACATCGCCGTTTCCGCCTGGAGGAGAATGCGCAACGCCCGCTGATCCTGATCGGCAACGGCAGCGGGATCGCGGGCCTGCGTGGCCACTTGCGCGCACGTGTGGCGGCAGGGCAGACGCGCAACTGGCTGCTGTTCGGCGAGCGCAATGCCGCTCATGACAGCCTTTACCACGAAGAGCTGCRAGGGCTGCAGCGCGGCGGCATGCTGAAACTGGATCTGGCTTTCTCCCGCGATCAGGCGGAACGCATCTACGTGCAGGACCTTCTTCTGCGGGAGGCGGCGACCCTGCGCGCCTGGGTGGAACAGGGGGCCGCTATTTACGTCTGCGGCAGCCWGGAAGGCATGGCAGCTGGAGTCGATAAAGCACTGCAACAAGTATTTACAAGCACATCCATGGCTGAATTGGCAAGAAGCGGCCGTTATCGCCGCGATGTTTATTGAGCAATTGTTGCAAATAAGCGACGTTTGATCAAGAATTAATCAAACAAAGTTTAGTCGCCTTCGTCATGTAACGAATATTCTCCATATATTTCAGCTTTGTAATATTTGTACTGTGAATCATTCTTAGCTACTTGCATAATGCTTGCTCGATGAGCAATAGCAGGTCTTCAACTCGTCGCTCAGCTTTCCATGTTTCGGTTGTTTAGGCGTATGGCTCTGTCATCTCCCAAAGCAGTCCCGGGTTGGTAACCAAGCAGCGCGCGTCCGCAGGAATTCCCATTGCTCATTGATGTTTTCAACACTCAGGAGTAATGAATGGTATTCCAAGAAAAAATCGGTGTGACCTCCGTACGTCTGGCGCTGACCGCGCTGGCTGGCTCGGTACTGTTTGCCGGCCAGGCATTCGCCCAAGAACAAGCGATGCAGCGCGTCGAGATCACCGGTTCCGCAATTAAGCGTATCGCCGTCGAAGGCGCACTGCCAGTGCAGCGCCTGTCCGCTGAAACCATCGCCAAGACCGGCGCTACCACCGTAGCTGACCTGATCCAGGCGCTGCCTGCCATGCAGGGCTTCACCATTGACGCAATCGCAGCCGGCACCAACTCCGGTGGCCGTGTTTCCGCGTCCATCCACGACATCGGCGAAGACTACACCCTGGTGCTGCTGAACGGCCGCCGCGTGGCGCCGCAGGGCTCCGGTTCCGCTGTCAACCTGAACGCCATCCCGCTGAGCGCAGTTGAGCGCGTGGAAATCCTGACCGACGGCGCATCCGCCCTGTACGGTTCCGACGCGATCGCCGGCGTGATCAACTTCATCCTGAAGTCCAACGTCAAGGCGCCGACCATCGAAGCAGGCTACCAGCAGCCAGAGAAAAGCTCCCATGGCCAGCAAAGCTACGCTAACCTGACCTTCGGCTTCGGCAATCTGGAAGAAGACCGCTACTCCATCGTGGCCGCTTACCGCCACGACGAGCGCACCGAAATGAAAGCGACCGATCGCGAATTCGCGAAGACCGCTTACGTGCCGTTCTCCTTCAACGGTACCAACTACATCTACGACCGCACCTCCACCGCGACCGTGCCGGCCAACGTGTCCGTGACCTTCACCGATCCTAAGCAAGCTGCGATCGGCTTCAGCCCATACCTGAAGAAGAACGGCACCTGCCCGTCGATGAACCAGATCAGCCTGGCCAACACCGCGACCACCCAGAACTGCGCATTCGATTTCGTGCAGACCGTGGGCATCGTGCCAGAGAACAAGCGTGACAGCTTCTTCGGCAAAGGCACCTTCAAGCTGACCGAGAACATCAACCTGTTCGCTGAAACCGCGCTGTCCCGCCTGGACCTGACCGCGAAGATCGCACCGAACACCGCGCCGTTCACCATCGCGACTTCCTCGTCCTACTACAAGGACAACGTGCTGCCATACCTGACCCCGGAGCAGGCGGCATCCGTGAAGACCGTAGCCGGTAACTACCGTACCTACGACTGGGGCACCCGCGACAGCGAAACCATCACCGACTCCAAGCACCTGGTGGTTGGCGCTGAAGGCGATATCGGCGCATGGTCGTTCAACACCGGCCTGACCTGGTCGCGCAACTCGATCGACGAGCGCTACGTCGGCGGCTACGCGCTGGACAAAGAGTTCCGCGACATGCTGGCCAACCGTTCCTTCGACCCGTTCGCTCCTATCGGCGCACAGTCCGACGC
>NZ_JBFRDW010000670.1:0-3223 GCF_052113985.1 Pseudoduganella sp. RAF53_2
CCGTCAACGTGACCGGCTATGCGCCTGCCACGGGCCTGAACCAGGTGAACGGCACCCGCGTACTGAATCGCGTGCAGCCGGGTCCGACGTTCGGCTTCGGCGTCGGCTTTGCATATGCGCTGTCGTATGGCATTACCACCACCGTGTCCTTCCAGGAAGCCGTATCGGCGGGCGCCAAGCTGCGCTTTGAAGATGGCCTGAACGTGACGACCAGCACCCAGACGTCCGGTGTGCTGAGCATGGGTCTGGGCTATCGCGTCTCGCCCAAGACCACGCTCAACTTCTCGGTCGGCATTGGCCTGACTCCGGACTCGCCCAATCTGTCGCTTGGCATGAACGTGCCGCTGGCCTTCTGACGGAACGGCCATGCAAGCCAAGGTCCGCAAGACGGCGCTCGCCGCCGCTCTCTGCTGCGTTTTCCCTGCGCATGCCGCGCTGCTGGAAAACCTCACCACCAGCGTCACCGCAATGGCGCTGGGGAATGCCGTCACGGCCGACCCGCCCGGCATTGAATCGGTCCACTTCAATCCCGCCGGTCTGGCGCGGTTGCAAGGCGACTGGCGCATCGATTCCGCGTTTGCGGCGTCGATCCGCGCTTCGGCCAGTTTCCATCAGCCCGATGGTTTCGATATCGGCGGCTGGACGCAGGACCCGCTGGCCAATACCAGCACCGGTCCGCTGCGCCAGCGCATGTACATCCCGGCCTACGGCATGCCGGGCTGGCGCCTGCCGGGCGTGGTGATTCCGACGCTGGGCTTCGCATTCAACAAGCCGGGCTCGCCGTGGACTTTCGCTACCAATACCTATATGGCCCAGGCCTACAGTGTTGACCGCACCACGGACCCGAACGATCCCGGGCGTTTCGACGGCCGCCAGGTCCAGGTGCAGCGTCTGGTCTACCTGTCTCCTGCAGTCGGCTACAAATATTCGGACACCCTGCGCTTCGGCGCTGCGGTACCGATCGCCCACTCGGCTTTCGTGATCGATACCGATATGCGATTTCCGAATGAGCTGCTGGGCGTGTTCGGCAAGCTGCAGCAGGGCTGGTGTCCCGAACAGGGCGGCAACGTGATCGACATCTTCGGCTTCGGCTTGTGCGGCGGCGGCAAGGACGGCTTCGTGAGTCCTTTCAAGAAGGCGGCCAATATGCGCATGGAGATGACGGCGCCGGTCGACCCGACCATCAACCTGGGCGTGCTGTGGGAGCCAAAACCTTGGTTCGCGCTCGGTGTTGTTTACCAGGGCGGATCGAACACGCGCTACACCGGCTGGTATGACTTCCATACCGAACCCATGCTGCGCAATTTCGTGAAAGGCCTGAATTCCAGTCTGCTGGGACCGATCGCAGGCGCCGTGCTTGGCCTGCCGCAGTCCATTCCTGAAGAACAAAAGGGCAACGTGAGCGCCACCATCCCCTTCCCTGCGCACCTGCAGGTCGGGATCAAGCTCAGGCCGGTCAAGTATGTGCAGCTGAATGTGGATGCCAGCTATGCGCGCTGGAGCGACTGGAACGCGCTGACCTTCGAGTTCGACCAGAGTATCCGCCTGCTGGAAGTGGCGCGCCTGTACGGTATTCCGGATTCGACCAAGCTGAAGATCCCGCGCGGCTATAAGAGCCTGGTCAACTTTGGCTATGGCTTGCAGCTGTATCCCTTCGATCGTCTGGCACTGCGCTTCGGCTATGAGCCGCGCAAGTCCTCGATACCGAAAAACGGCATCGACCTGATTGCGCCGCTGCCGGACACGAAGCTGTACAGCGTGGGCCTGAACTTCAAGATTACCAAGACGATGGATCTCAGCCTGACCGCCACCACCATGCGGGGCAAATTCGACGTGCCCGCCAACACGGACGAAAACCTGAACAGCAGCAAATTCCTGAATGTGATTTACAACCCTTATGCAGGCCTGGACGTAGCGGGCGATATCAAGGTCCGCTACTACGGCTTTAGTCTCAACCATCAATTCTAGGAGGGAGCGTCATGAAAAGACTGACAATGATGTGTGCTGCGCTGGCCGTTGCCGGTGCCGCGCAGGCGGCCGGTGCACCGATTCCGCCAGCCAAGCAGGAACTGGTCAACAAGGTACTGAAGCTGTGGCATATGGAGAGCATCGGCGAATCCATGCTGCAGCAGCCGGTCGGCAGCGCTGTGCAGCAGGCGCGCGTGGTGCTGCAAGGCCGCGTCGCTCCGGAGAAGCGCGACGCCGCGATGAAGGACATCGTGGAAGACGCGCGCAAGTTCATGGACGAAAACAAGGCCGTCACCACCGCCAGCGCGCAAAAGCTGATCCCGACCACCATTGCGCCCTTGCTGGCCGAGCGCTTCACCGAAGATGAACTGAAACAGATCATCGTGATCCTGGAATCGCCCGTGAAAGCCAAGTTCGAGGCCATGGTGCCGGAACTGCAGAAAAAACTGGGTGAGAGCATTGCCGCCGACACCCGCAGCGTGATCGATCCGAAGCTCCAGGSCCTGGAGCAGCGCATCGGCACGCGCCTGCACACCGCGGTGGGACAGTAAGCGGAGCCCAGCGCCATGAGCTATTCCTCGGCTCTCCACCTGGTACGCGGCGTGAAATCGCGCCTCGCCCACTCAGGGGTAGAAGCGGATGCGCTGTTCGCCCAGGCCGGCCTGAATGAAGGCGATGGCCTGGCCTGCGACGCGCTGACACTGTCGGACAAGTTGAGCCACCTGTGGGAACTGGTGGTCGAGCACTCAGGCGATCCGCTGATCGGACTGAAAATCTCCACGCCGCACCGCCTTGGCTGGCTGGGCGTGATGGGCCACATCATGCTGGTGTCGCCCACCGTGCAAAGCACCATCGAACGCTGCCACGGCCACACGCGGGTCGGCATCGTGCTGCCCGGACTGGAACGCTCGGTGCCGCTGCAGCGCTACGATTTCGTGTGGTGCGTGCTGCTGCGCACCTTGCGCTGTGCCTCCGGCCGCGACGATGCGCGCCCAGTCGCAGTGGAATATGCTTTTCCGGAGCCGCCGAATGTGGCTTTTTATGAACAGACTTTCGGCTGCCCGGTGCGCTTCAACCGTCCGCACAATGTCATGGAATTCGCCGACGCGGATCTGGTGGCCGCCCTGCCGAATGGCGGCGGTCCCACGCCGCATGATTCAAGCGCCATGCCCGTGCTGACCCAGCTCGCGCATGCCGCACCGCCAAGTTTTACCGCCCGTGTGCAGAACATCCTGGCTGAGATGCTGCCCAAGGG
>NZ_JBFRDW010000671.1:0-3213 GCF_052113985.1 Pseudoduganella sp. RAF53_2
ACCCAGCGCATGCTGGAGATGTTCAAGAAGAAGGAGTCCAAGCGATGAACTGGGTTYCGCTCAATCTGGTAACGATGCTGTACCTGATCKCCTCGGTGTGCTTCATCCAGGCGCTCAAAGGACTCTCTTCGCCTGCCAGCGCGCGTACCGGCAACGCATTCGGCATGTCCGGCATGGCCATCGCGGCGGTGACGACCGTGGCGCTGATTCTCAAACTGCGGGCGGATGCGCTGGCCGAGGGCGCGAGCGGCGGCAACGGATTGTCGCTCGTGCTGCTGGGCGTAGTGGCCGGTGGCGGCATCGGCGCCACACTGGCGAAACGCGTCGAGATGACCAAGATGCCGGAACTGGTAGCTGCCATGCACTCGCTAATTGGTTTGGCTGCCGTGTGCATCGCCATCGCGGCAGTGTCGGAGCCGCACGCATTTGGCATCGCCGCAGCTGGCGAGCCCCTCCCGGTGGGCAATCGAATCGAGCTGTTTATCGGCACATTTGTTGGCGCGATTACCTTCTCCGGTTCCGTGATCGCCTTCGGCAAATTGGCGGGCAAGTACAAGTTCCGCCTTTTCCAGGGTGCGCCGGTAGTGTTCTCCGGCCAGCATTTTCTGAACCTTGCGCTGGCGCTGGTGATGGTGGCGCTGGGCCTGGCCTTCGTGTTCGACAGCGGCCTGGAACCGGCATGGACGCCCTTCCTCATCATGACGGCCATCGCCTTTGTGCTGGGTGTGCTCATCATCATCCCCATCGGCGGTGCGGATATGCCGGTGGTGGTGTCGATGCTGAACTCCTACTCCGGCTGGGCGGCCGCGGGCATTGGCTTCTCGCTGAATAATGCCATGCTGATTATTGCGGGATCGCTGGTAGGGTCGTCGGGCGCCATCCTCTCCTACATCATGTGCAAGGCMATGAACCGSTCCTTCTTCAACGTGATCCTGGGTGGCTTCGGCGGGGAAGCGTCCACCAGCACAGGCGGCGCAGCGGCGCCGGCAAGGCCGGTGAAATCCGGCTCGGCGGACGACGCCTCTTTCATCATGGCCAACGCGGAATCCGTGATCATCGTTCCCGGCTACGGCCTGGCCGTGGCGCGCGCCCAGCATGCGCTGAAGGAGCTGGTGGAAAAGCTGACCCACAAGGGTGTGAACGTGCGCTATGCAATTCATCCGGTAGCGGGCCGTATGCCCGGCCACATGAATGTGCTGCTGGCCGAAGCCGAAGTGCCTTACGATCAGGTGTTCGAAATGGAAGACATCAACGGCGAATTCGGCCAGACCGATGTGGTGCTGGTGCTGGGCGCGAACGACGTGGTCAATCCGGCAGCGAAAGATCCGAAATCGCCCATCGCGGGCATGCCGATTCTGGAGGCTTACAAGGCCAAAAGCATCATCGTCAACAAGCGTTCCATGGCGTCCGGCTACGCGGGACTGGACAATGAACTTTTCTACCAATCGAATACAATGATGGTCTTTGGCGATGCCAAAAAAGCGATCGAGGAAATGGTGAAGGCGGTGGACTAACAAGGAGAAAGCGTATGACGGCAGGCATTCGTGTGGGCATCGGCGGCTGGGACTTTGAGCCCTGGCGTGAAACCTTCTATCCAGCCGACGTATCGAAGAAGCGCCAGCTTGAATACGCCAGCCGTCAGGTCACCAGCATCGAAGTCAACGGCACTTTCTACAGCACCTTCAAGCCGGAGACGTTCGCCAACTGGGCCGCAACCACGCCGGACGACTTCAAGTTTTCCGTGAAAGCCAACCGCTTCGCCACCAACCGCAAGGTGCTGGGCGAAGCGGGCGAATCGATTGAGCGCTTCATCAACAGCGGTTTATCCGAACTGGATAACAAGCTCGGTCCCATCCTGTGGCAGCTGGCGCACACCAAGAAGTTCGATCCGGACGATCTGGAAGCCTTCTTCAAGCTGCTGCCGAAAAAGCTGGGCAAGCACAAGCTGCAGCACGTGCTGGATGCGCRCCACGAAACCTTCATGTGCGAGGAATACTACAAGCTCGCCAGGCGCCACAAGGTCGCCACCGTCATCACCGATTCGCCGAAATTCCCGAACATTACCGAGATCACGGGCGACTTCGTGTACGCGCGGCTGATGGATGCGCAAAGCGAGATCGAAACGGGCTACACCAAGCCCGCTCTGAAGAAGTGGGCCACGCAAGCAAAGAAATGGGGCGAAGGCGAGCGCGATGTGTTCATCTACTTCATCAACGGCGCCAAGGAGCGTGCGCCCGCTGCTGCCCAGACTTTGCTGGGCATCCTCAACCCTTAATTCCAGCAGGGTCCCTGCGCCACCACGTTGAACTGGTGGCCGCTGGACAAGCTTTGGCGCAGCATCATGCGCACGGCGCTCAACAGCATCGGCTTCTGCGCCGATTTCAACTGCGTGCGGCGTGCGCTCAGCGTGCTGGTCGCGGCCAGGCTGTCGTCGCTATCGTCCTTGCGGGGACGCAGCTGCCACATGCCGGATTCATTCATCTCCAGCAGCACGCTGCCCTGCTCGATGCGCTGCGCTTCGGGCGCCGTCACCTGGGCTACGGTCAGCGCGCCGATGGCGCTTTCCGCGTCGGCCTTCAGCTCGGGCGCCAGTTCGGCGGGACGCGCCAGGGCGCCACCGCTGGATGGATAGAAGGTGCAATACTGCTGCGCCGATGCTGAGGCTGCGGCGAGCGACAGGAAGGTAGCGAGGAGTAGTCGGTTCATGCGCCCGACTATACCACGCCCTCAAACCAATCCAATGCGCCTTGCCACAGCGGCTCGGCATGCGGACGGAAATAGCCCATATGACCCAGCTTGCCAAGTCCGCGCTCAACGGGATCGATGTCGATGCCATGCCATGGCGCGTTGCGGTAACCCGTCATGAAGGCATCGCGCGAACGGGGCGGCGCCCACGGATCGTCGGTGGCGTTCAGCGCCAGGATGGGCGTACGCACACGCGCAAAGTTCTCGGCGATCTCGGGCACTTTGGGATCGTCGAAGAAGTAATGCGGGAAGCTGCACCAGCGTTTCCATTGGCGATAAACGCCCATCGGCAGATCTTCGCCCATCCCCAGCATGCTCCAGGCCAGGCGGCCTTTCCAGCGCGTGATGAGCGGAGCGAATACGCGCCACATCGCCAGCACTTTCACGCGCTCCAGCCGCGGCATCCAGCCGTGCCAGCCCGCGCCGGTGCCGAATACGTACATGCCATCGATGCGATCGTGGTTGGGC
>NZ_JBFRDW010000672.1:0-3206 GCF_052113985.1 Pseudoduganella sp. RAF53_2
CAACCGGCGCTGAGGCGACGCCAGGAGATACCTGGCGCTCGCCCCACCCGAATTCCCTGAAGCGCCTCGTCCGAGGCGCTTTTTTATTGCGGCTACCGCAGGGGAAGGGTGATCACGAAGCTGCTGCGGCCATCGGCCATGCTGGCGCAATGGGCGCCGCCGCCGTGGCGCTGGGCGATCTGGCGCACCAAGGCCAGGCCCAGTCCGGTGCCGAGGTTGTCGCGGGTGCCGCGCCGGCGGTAGAAGGGCTCGAATACGCGCTCGAATTCCTCCGGCGGGATGCCGGGGCCGCTGTCCCACACCGTCAGCGTCGCCATCCCGGCATCGCGTTCGATGCGCACATATGCCGGCGGCTGGCCGTGGCGGTGCGCGTTTTCCAGCAGATTACGCAGCAGGCGCCGCAGCAGGCGAGGAGAGGCGCGCATCAGCACCGGCACGCCGTTCAGCTCGACTTCGTCGTAGCGCGCGCATTCTTCCGCGGCCAGCGCGAGCAGGTCGAGTTCTTCCAGTTCCACCGTGTCGCGCAGGGCATCGAGGCGGCTGGCAAGCAGGATTTCGTCCAGCAGATAATCCAGCTCGGCGATGTCTTTCTCCAGCCCGGCTTTGCGCTTGGGATCGAGCGAGTCCATGCTCAGCTCCAGCGCGAGGCGGATGCGCGCCAGCGGCGTGCGCAGTTCGTGCGAGGCGTTCGCCAGCAGGGTCTTGTGCGCGGTGACCAGTTGCTCGATCTGATCCGCGGCGCGGTTGAAGCTGCGCGCCAGTTGCGCGACTTCGTCCTTGCCTTCCACCGCCACGCGCGCCGACAGGTCGCCCGCGCCAAGCGATTCCACGCCGCGCTGCAAGCGTTCCAGCCGCCGCGTGATGTAGCGCACCAGCGGATAGGCGGCGATGGCGATGCCGATCGTCAGCAGGATCAGCAGAGAATGCAGCAGCGTATGCGAGCGCACGACGCCCAGCGGCTGGTCGGATAGCAGGCGCCGTCCATCCGGCAGGTGGACGTATGAATCGGGGCGTGGCTCCAGCCGCACGCGCCAGCCGCCACCCAGCCTGATCGGCGTCCCGGCACTGGCTATCAGCTGCCAGTTGGCGCTGTAGAGCGTCATGCGGGCATGGATGCTGGCGGCCATGCGCTCCAGCGCGGCCTGCTGTTCGGCGGGCGTGGCGGATGCAGGCGCCAACTGGTTTTGCATCAGCACGGCCAGGTTGGCGTCGGCCTGTTCGATCGGGCCACCGGCGCGGTGCCACAGCATGATCACGGCAAAGGCGAACAGCGCCAGACAGCCCAGCAGCGTCAGGTGAAAACGGATGTACAGGCGCGAGATCATTCCTGCGCCTTGGCGAACACATAGCCCGCGCCGCGCACGGTGATGATGCGGCGCGGCTTTTTGGGATCGTCTTCCACGGCGGCGCGAATGCGCGACATGTGGACATCAATCGAGCGGTCGAAGGCTTCCAGCTGTTCGCCTTTGACCAGGTCCATCAGCTGTTCGCGCGACAGCACGCGGCCAGCGTTGTTGGCCAGCGCCAGCAGCAGGTCGAACTGGTAGGAGGTCAGGTCGCACAAGGCGCCCTCCAGCCGCACCGCGTGCGCGGCGGCGTCGATTTCGAGACGGCCGAAGCGCAGCACATTGTTCGCGGCGGACGCGCCGCGTGCGCCACCATCCACGCGGCGGCGCAGGATGGCGCGCAGGCGGGCCAGCAGCTCGCGCGGTTCGAATGGCTTGGGCAGGTAGTCATCCGCGCCGATTTCGAGGCCGACGATGCGGTCGACCGCATCGCCGCGCGCGGTCAGCATCAGCACCGGGATGTCGGAATGCGAGCGCAGTTGGCGGCAGACGTCCAGGCCATCCATATCGGGCAGCATCAGGTCCAGCACCACGGCGCCAAAGGGCGCTGCGGCCAGTTGTCCGAGCGCGCTGCCACCGCTGGCGGCGACGCTTACGCGCAAGCCTGCTTGCGACAGGTATTCGGTCAGCATTTCGGCCAGGCGCGGATCGTCTTCTACCAGCAGGATGTGGTCGGCGTTAATGTTCATGCAAGGCATTGTAAGGCAGGCGGCGGCCGGGAAGGGCCGCCGCCGAGCTGAATCAGCCGTGATGGTGCATGCCGCCCTGATGCAGCTTGGACAGGTGATCGGCCAGCTTCTTGCGCTGCTCCGGAGTGAGCACGTCGCCCACGTCGGCGATCAGCTGCACCAGGCGGCGCGAGGCTTGGTCGGCCATCTGCATATGCTGCGCGCGCGATGCTTCCAGTGCCGCGCGGTCGATGGTGGGCTGGCTGAGCATCGTCAGCATCTGGGTGTRGGCCGTGCGCAACTGGCTGTGCAGGGGCATCAGATCCTGCATGGCGGCTTTGACCAGCGGCTCGATCTGGGCTTTCTGCGCGTCGGTGGCGTCGACTTCCACATACAGGTGGTTCAGCATGGTGTCGACGTGCGCAGTGGCGTCGATGGCGCGGTGCTGGCTGCTGTGCTGATCGAGGGCATAGGCGCCGACGCCGCCCAGCAGGGAGGTGCCAAGCAGAAGTGCTGCGATGGTTTTACGGGTGAGACTCATGGCTGTTCCTTGTTCAGGTTGAGGAAGACTGCACCATCAGTCTGGCCGGGCACCGTAAAGCTGCGATGCCGGCTGTGTAAAGTTTTGTGAAGCAAAAACCCGAGGCGTAACCCTGGTGCCTGCCACGCCGTGGCAGGCACCTGCTTTTTGCTGTAGGGGTAAAAAAAAAGCGCCCCGAGGCGCTTTTTTTTGCAGGAGGAGGGGCAATCAGCCGTTCAGGCGGCCCATCCATGGTTCGGTCACATCGCGGATGGCGCGATCATTGGCCATGATCTGTTTCAGCAGCGCGATCTTGCGGGCGCGGGCGTCGCCTTCCAGCGGAGCGGCGCCGCCGATCACGGCAACCGACTCGGCTGCGCACTGATTTTCCAGGCTGTTCAGGCTGGTCCAGTCACTCGCGCGCGCAGCCACGACCATTTGATTGGTCAAACCGGCAATATTTTCGTACATCGAGAGAACCTGGTTGCTCATTTTTCATCCTGAAAAGTGGAAACGGAGTACCGCTTGTCAGGATTTACGTCAGGGCGACGAAGAACTTTAGGGTTTTCTCAAAATATTTTCAAAATATTTTCAAGTTGTCAGCCGATCAACTCTTCCAGGCCTGCGCTCAGCTCGTCCAGCGGCGGCATTTCGTCGATCAGGGCGTTATCT
>NZ_JBFRDW010000673.1:0-3193 GCF_052113985.1 Pseudoduganella sp. RAF53_2
CTGCGGGCGGCGCGCCGGACGGGCGGCGGCTGGCTGCTGCGGATGACGGCGCCGCGGGCGGACAGCGGGCGGCTTCCCCCGTGGAGGACGATACGTCGCTCGCCCAGCGCACGCTACAAAGCGGCAGCGCGTGGCGGATTGGTGGCGCTTTCCTCGTCTTTGGCTTGCTGCTCTCCTTCACGCCCTGCGTACTGCCGATGGTGCCGATCCTGTCGTCGATCATCGTCGGCGAGGGACAGGTCACGCGCAAACGCGGCCTGCTGCTGGCGGCCGCATATAGCCTGGGCATGGCCCTGGTCTATACCGCGCTTGGCGTGGCCGCGGGCCTGGCGGGCGAAGGTCTGGCGGGTGCGCTGCAAAAGCCTTGGGTGCTGCTGACATTCGGCGCGCTCCTGGTTGCGCTGGCCCTGTCGATGTTTGACGTCTATCAGCTGCAACTGCCCAGCGCCCTACAAAGCCGCTTGAGCGAATCGAGCGGAAAACAGAGCGGCGGCAAGATCGCAGGCGTATTTATCATGGGTGCGCTGTCCGCCTTGATCGTCGGCCCGTGCGTGGCCGGACCATTGGCCGGCGCTCTGCTCTACATCAGCCAGACCGGCAACGCCGCCACCGGCGGCTGGGCACTGTTCGCGATGGCGGCCKGCATGAGCGTACCGCTGCTGCTGACGGGACTCTCTGCAGGCAGCCTGCTGCCAAGAGCCGGCGCCTGGATGAACAATGTGAAGAAAGTTTTCGGCCTGCTGCTGATCGCGGTCGCCATCTGGATGATCAGTCCCGTACTGCCGGTCACCGGCGCCATGGCGCTGTGGGGCGCTTTCGCCATCCTGTGCGCCGCCTTCCTGCGCGTGGGCGAAACACTGCCGCAGGGCGCCGGCATCGGCGCCTACTCCGCCAAGGCGCTGGGCGTGCTGATGCTGCTGGGCGGACTATTCGAACTGGTCGGCGCCGCCAGCTCCGGCACCGACGTGCTGCAGCCGCTGGCCCACCTGCGCAGCGGCGGTACGGGGGCGGCCGAACAAACGGCCTCACGCGCAGGCCCGCGCTTCACGCGCATCCGCACCGTTGCAGAACTGGACAAAGTGCTGGCCAGCGCCAGCAAGCCGGTCATGCTCGACTTCTACGCCGATTGGTGCGTGTCCTGCAAGGAGATGGCGCGCATGACCTTCTCGGAGTCCAAAGTCGCCGCCACCATGCAGGGCATGCAGCTGATCCAGGTTGACGTGACGGCCAACAACGCCGACGACCGCGCTCTGATGAAGCGCTTCCAGCTGTTTGGGCCACCCGGCATTATCCTGTTCGACGCCAGCGGCAAGGAAGTACCGCAAGCCCGCGTCATCGGCTTCATGCCGCCCGAATCCTTCGTCCGGCAGCTGCAGCGCGCAGCCAGCTAAGGGAGCACTGGCCGTCAGCGGCGCTTTGATCGACATCGGCCACAACCCGGATGCGGACATCTTCGGGCATGGCCTCTGAAATCCCCGGTATCAGGCTGAAAATGCTTTAGAATCACCCGCTTCTATCACATTCCGGAAAGAGAAATGAGTGAACTGAAACGGGGACTCAAGAGCCGCCATATCCAGCTTATCGCGCTGGGCGGGGCTATCGGCACCGGCCTTTTCCTGGGTATCGCCCAGACGATCAAAATGGCCGGGCCTTCCGTACTGCTTGGCTACGCGGTGGCAGGCTTCATCGCCTTCCTGATCATGCGCCAGCTGGGCGAGATGGTGGTGGACGAGCCGGTCGCCGGTTCCTTCAGCTATTTTGCGGACAAATACTGCGGCCACCTGGCCGGCTTCATGTCGGGCTGGAATTACTGGGTGCTGTATGTGCTGGTCAGCATGGCCGAACTGTCGGCCGTGGGCATTTACGTCCAATACTGGTGGCCGGCGATTCCAACCTGGGTGTCGGCACTCGCCTTCTTCCTCATTATCAATTCGATCAGCCTCGCCAATGTCAAGGCTTTCGGCGAGATGGAATTCTGGTTCGCCATCATCAAGGTGGTGGCGATCGTCGGCATGATCGGCTTCGGCGCTTATCTGCTGCTGTCCGGCAGCGCCGGACCGGAGGCGACGGTGGCCAATCTGTGGCAGCACGGCGGTTTCTTCCCGAATGGCGTGGACGGACTGGTCATGGCGATGGCCGTGATCATGTTCTCCTTCGGTGGCCTTGAATTGATCGGCATCACGGCGGCGGAAGCGGACAATCCATCCGTGACTATCCCGAAGGCCACCAACCAGGCCATCTACCRCATTCTGATCTTCTACATCGGCGCGCTGGGCGTGCTGCTGTCGCTGTATCCATGGCAGAAAGTAGTCACCGGCGGCAGCCCCTTCGTGCTGATCTTCCATGCCCTGAACAGCAATGTGGTGGCGACGGTACTGAACGTCGTGGTGCTGACGGCCGCCCTGTCTGTCTACAACAGCGGCGTTTACAGTAACAGCCGCATGCTGTACGGCCTGGCCAAACAAGGCAATGCACCGAAGGTCCTGCTGTCCGTGAACAAGCGCGGCGTGCCGCTGGCGGCGCTGGGCGTTTCGGCTTTCGCTACCGGCATCTGCGTGGTGGTGAACTATCTGATGCCGGGCAAGGCGTTTGAAGTGCTGATGGGACTTGTGGTGTCCGCACTGATTATCAACTGGGGCATGATCAGCTGGATTCACCTGCGGTTCCGCGCGCAGAAGAAGGCTGAAGGCAAGGTGACCGCTTTCCAGAGCCTGGGCTATCCGCTCACTAATTACCTGTGCCTGGCCTTCCTGGCCGGTATCCTGGCGGTGATGTGCCTGACGCCGGACCTGCGCATTTCGGTGTACCTGATTCCGGTGTGGCTGGGCGTACTGTATATCGGTTTCCGCAGCAAAGGCAGCAAGGACGCCACGGTCGCTGTTTAACACCACACAGCAACGGCTGGTGCCTGCCACGGCGTGGCAGGCACCGGGTTCACGCCCTGGGTTTAACCATCGACGCCGACGACCAGGTTATCGTAATGGCCGGCGCCGTCCACCACGGCGATGCTATGCCGGCCCGCTCCACCCAGCGTAAAACTCTGGCGGCGCCCGCTGCCGTTCACCGGCACCGGCTGTCCGTCCAGCAGCCACCAAAGGCGGCCCGTGCCGCCCACCGCATCCAGCGTCACCTTCACTTCCTTCTGCCCCGGCGCCGAACGCAGGCGGCTGCCATCGCGCAGGCCGACCAGGCG
>NZ_JBFRDW010000674.1:0-4444 GCF_052113985.1 Pseudoduganella sp. RAF53_2
TACGCGAGGTTATGGAGTTCAACTGCTTTTGCAGATTCGCCATCGCCTTGATCAGCGTTTCATTCAATTCCTTGTTCAAGGCGCTGCCGTTTTGCGCGACGCGCTGGCCCATGGTGTCGAAGGCGCGGCGGGATTGAGCAATGAGCTGTTCGGAGGCCTCGTCGAAACCGGCGCGCAGGTCGGAGATGGCGTCGGCCATTGATTGCATTGATAGAGCTTGCTGCGCCATGCCGCTATCGATGGCTTGCTGGCGCGGGCCGAGCAAGTCGAGCGACTGGCGAATATCGGCGGCCAGCCCGGTCAGCGCACTGGCGTCTGCAAGCAGCCTGGCGAATTCGCCAGTCGTCTCGTCAACCTGGGAGGCGATGCGGCGGGCGTGGTGCATGGCTTCCATTTGTTCGTTGCGCTGCTTGCGGTAGAGATCCTGGCTGCTTTCGGCCAGCCCGGCCAACATGCGCAACTGGGTGTCGAACTGGCGATGAAAATCGGCGATGACACTGGACAATGCAGCGCTGAGCTGTTCCATATTGCGCTGGATTTGGCGCTCTTCACTTTGTGCGACGGCCATTCGCAGCTCCGAGAGCAGTTGCAGCAGCGCTGCATGTCTTTCGCCGTCCCGATCATTCGCGCGTTTGTGTTCTTCGACTACGCGGTCGAGAGCCTGGGTGGCGCGCCACAATCCCGCACCGAGGGCAATCAGCGCTGACAGCAAGCCTGCGATCAGGAGGTAGAGGAGGGACATCCCCCAATCTTGCCATTAAAGGACGAGTCCAAAAGTCACGGAAAATCACGGTATCTGCTAGAGTAACCGTCCAGCCGTCGATTTTGTACAAGGGTATTGCATGAAACTGGCAGATAGAACTGACGCCGTCGCTCCATTTTTCGCAATGGAGTTCGGCAAGCACGCAGCGGCATTGGAGGCACAAGGCCACCATATCATCAAACTGAATATCGGTGAGCCGGACTTCGATGCGCCGCCGATGGTCGTGCAAGCGATGCACGAAGCGATCGACGGCGGTCACACTTCCTACACCGCCGCGCTGGGCATTCCTCCGCTGCGCAAGGCCATCGCGGACTTTTATCAGTTCAGCTACGGTGTGACGATTGATCCATCGCGCGTAATCGTCACTGCGGGCGCTTCGGCGGCATTACTGCTGGCCTCGGCCGCGCTGGTGAATGCCGGGGACGAAGTGCTGGTGGGCGATCCGTCTTATCCATGCAACCGCCATTTCATGTCCAGTTTCGGCGCAAAGGTGAAGCTGGTCCCGACCACGGCGGCGACCCGTTTCCAGTTGAATGAAGAACTGGTGCGCGAGCATTGGAGCGCACGGACGCGTGGACTGATGATCGCCACGCCGTCCAATCCTACGGGTACGTCGGTGCCGGAAGCGGAACTGGCTGCATTGTGCCAATTCGCCCGCGAAAAAGGGGCCTGGCGCATCGTGGACGAGATTTATCTTGGCCTGGCCTGCTTCAAGCCGGAATCGCTGGCGATCTGCGAAGAACGCCGCCTGGATCTGGCAAAACGCCGCGACCTGATTGTCGCCGGCCTGAAACGCATCGGACTCGATGTGCCAGTGATACCTGATGGCGCCTTCTACGTCTACATCGACGTCAGCAAGACCGGGCTCGATTCCATGGAATTCTGCGAACGCGCGTTGCAAGAGGCGCACGTCGCGCTCACGCCGGGCAACGATTTTGGCGTTTGCTCGGCGAACGACCACGTACGCTTGTCGTACGCGGCGTCCAGCGGGGAACTGAACGCCGCGGTCGAACGGCTGGCGCCATTCATCCAGAAGCTGCTGTAATCAGGCGGCTTTTGCGTAGAACGGATAGTCGGTGTAGCCGGCTTCCGTGCCGCCGAAGAACGTCGGGCGGTCGTAGGCGTTCAGTGGCCAGCCATTGCGCAGGCGCTCCGGCAGGTCGGGATTGGCGATGAAGTGGCGGCCGAAGGCTACCAGGTCCGCCGCGCCTTCTTCCAGAATTGCCTTTGCCGATTCGCCATCGAAACCGCCCGCCGCAATGATCAGGCCTTTGAAGTGCTGGCGAATCAGGCGGGCTGCGATCGGTGCCTGGTCCCGGTTTTCGTCTTCGATATTGCCGGCAATGCGCGGTTCGATCAGATGAAGATAGGCCAGATTCAGCTTATTCAGTTCGCCGGCGACGTAGCTGAACAGGGCGACCGGATCGCTGTCGGACATATCGCCCCAGCTGCCGCTCGGCCCCATCCGCACGGCCACGCGGTCGCTACCCCATACCGAGGTGACGGCATTCACCACTTCCAGCAGGAAGCGGGCGCGGTTTTCGATCGAGCCGCCATAGCTATCTGTGCGCTTGTTGCTGCCGTCCTGCAGGAACTGGTCCAGCAGATAGCCGTTAGCGGCGTGCAGTTCAACGCCATCAAAGCCTGCTGCGATGCCGCGCTTGGCGGCTTCGCGGAAGCTCTCCACCAGACCTTTGATTTCTTCCATGGACAGTGCACGCGGAGGCGTGTTCGGCACCCAGCCCGATTCAGTATAAGCGACGCCGCCATGCTCGACGGCCGATGGTGCAACGGGCTGGCCGCCATCCGGCTGCAGCTGGCTGTTGGACTGGCGGCCCGCGTGATAAAGCTGCAGGAAGATCTTGCCGCCCTTGGCGTGCACGGCGTCAGTGATAAGCTTCCAGCCCGCGATCTGGCTGTCGTCGTACAGGCCTGGTGCGCCCAGATAGCCGTTGCCGTTTGCCGCCGCGATGGTGGCTTCGCCAATCAGCAGGCCGCCTTCGGAGGTGCGCTGGGCATAGTATTCGGCCATCAACGGGCCAGGGATGGCGCCTGGTTCGGCGCGCATGCGGGTCAGCGGAGCCAGGACCACGCGGTGGGAAATGTTGTAAGGACCTACTTGAACGCTGGTATGCAGTTTGGACATGATGTCGATTCCTGTATGTGGTTGAACGATGTAGGGAATATAGGTTCCCAGCGCTTGAAGAAAAATACCCCGCGATGCCGAACATTTCGGACGAAAATTCCTGAATCCGTCCGAAGCGCAGTACACTGGCAAAATGGACAGCCTGAGTGGAATTGCAATGTTTGTGCAGGTCGCCGAGACGCGCAGCTTTACGGAAGCCGGGCGGCAGCTCGGCGTCTCGTCGTCGGCGGTGGGGAAAGCGATTGCGCGAATGGAGGAGCGCCTGCGCGTGCGGCTATTCCATCGCAGCACCCGTAGCATTACGTTAACGGCGGAGGGCACGCTGTTTCTGGAGCGCTGCCGCCGCATCCTGAGCGAAGTGGATGCCGCAGAGTCCGAATTATCGGGCCTGGCGGGTAACCCGCGCGGACGCCTGCGCGTAGGCACGCCGCAATTGGGCAATCTGATGATGCCTGCATTTGACGGTTTCATGGCCCAATATCCGGAAATTGAGCTGGATATCGATATGTCCGACCGCATGGTGGACGTGATCGAAGAGGGCTTCGACGCGGTCATCCGCACCGGCGAGCAGACGGATTCACGTCTGGCCGCACGCCGGCTAGGCGCGTGCCCCCATGTGCTGGTGGCATCTCCGGCTTATCTGAAGCGCCACGGCACCCCAGTGCAGCCGCGCGATCTGGAAGGGCACTTCTGCCTGCAGCACAAATTTCCTGCGACGGGAAAGCTGGAGCGCTGGCCGCTGCGGCTGCAGGAGTCCGAGCCGGAGCTGGTGCTGCGTGAGACGATGATGTCGAATACGATCGAACCGCTTGGCTATGCGGCCATTCAGGGCAGGGGCATTGCCTTCCTGCCCCAATTTCTTGTGCGGGACGCACTGGAAAGCGGCAAGCTGGTCACGGTGCTGGACGAGTTTCTCGATCGCCAGGTCGTCTTCTGGATACTATGGCCAGCCAGCCGCTATGCTTCGCCGAAGCTGCGCGTTTTCATCGACTACATGAGCGCGCAACTGCGCATCTGATTACTTCAGCTGCACACGCGCGCCGTCGCGATTGGACACTTCGATCGCGTCGATCAGTTCGTGCATGCGCAGCGCGTCGGTGAAGGTGGGCGCGAGTTGCGTGCCTTCGCTCACGTCCTTTGCGTAAGCGGCGTACAAGTAGGCCAGCTCGAGYTGACTGCCGCCCAGATCGTTCTCCGGCAACCAGTTATAGCGCGGCGGGACTTTCAGCATGCGCATGGGCTGTGAATCGCCTTGTGCCGCTTCAATCATATTGAAGGCATTGCCGAAACTGGTCGTGTTCCAGATCTTGATGTCGCCCTTGGTGCCGGTGATGTCGAGCTGCATGCCGTAGTTATTGCGCTTGCCCGCCTCGATATGGGCGGTCAGCACAGCGCCGTTGGCGTAGCTTCCGCTGACAATCACCTGGTCCGCGGTTGTATGTTTCAGCACTTCGCCCGTTTCGATCAGCGTCACTTCCGGGAACTGATTGACGGCGAGGGCGCTGATGCTCTCCGGATGGCCCAGCATGGTAAAC
>NZ_JBFRDW010000675.1:0-3187 GCF_052113985.1 Pseudoduganella sp. RAF53_2
CTTCCGGCGCGGTCGTGCCGCTGCTCAGGGCTTTGGCGCCCTCGGCACCGGTCAGCACTTTCGCACCGCTCAGCTTTTGCAGGTGGGAGATGCCGCCCGAGTGGTCGTAATGTGCATGCGAATTCAGGATGACTTTCACGTCCTTCATCTTGAAGCCCAGCGTCTTCACGTTATCGGCGATGACTTTGCCGCCTTCTCCCGTAGCGCCGTCGATCAGGACATGGCCTTTCGGCGAAGTAATCAGCACGGCGCTGATGCCTTCCGTGCCCACATAATAGGTATTACCGTAAATCTGGAAAGGCTGGTGCGGCGCACTCCATTCAGGCGCGCCAGCCATGGCCGACGCGGACAGCGCGGCCAGGATCATTGCTGCGAGAGCTTTCAAGTTGTCTCCTTGTGGGTGATATAAAGGCCGGCGTGCTGCTGCGAGTTGCGGTCGCCCCGCCGGTAACTGCGGAAGGTCGTTCCGCCTTGCTTGTCCCGGCCGCAGCAGGTGCAGCCGCCGACGTGTTCTATGTGCGTCACGCCCGCCTGCCGCAACTGATGCTCGGCGACGGCGCGCAGATCGAGGTGGCGATGGGTGGGCAGTACGGCTTCACGCGGCATACCGGCAAAACGCCGCGCGAAATCAGCCGCCAGTTCTTCGCTGATTTCATAGCATGGCGCGCAGATGGTTGGACCAATGACGGCAACCCAGTCCTCGCCGCCGTGCAGCGTATCCAGCACCGAAGGGATGATGCCGTCGTAAAGTCCGCGCCATCCGGCATGGACGGCTGCTACTTTGCCGCCATCGCGGCGCGCCAGCAGCAGCGGCACGCAATCAGCCGTGATCACGCTGACCGGGATGCCCGGCTGGCTGGTATAGAAAGCGTCGGCGTGGCCGACTTCCTGCCGCGGCGTGGTGATGTGCGCAGCGTGGATGCCATGCACCTGTTTCTTGATGGGGCGCAGGTCCCACAAGCTCTGCAGCGCTTGCGGCACCAGCTCATCCGCTCGGCCGAAGCCGTAACGGACTCCGGGAATCCCGTCCAACAACGCACTAGAAATCAACAGCCACTCCGACCACGTTTGCCAAAGCGGCAATCATAGCCTAGAAGTGGATCAGCCCGCCCAGGATTTTGAACAGTTGGCGCCAGAACGCACGCTTGAATTCGCCCTTGGTGGCGACCGGGTTGCAGCGGACATCGTTTGTGAAAGCAGTGAGCATTTCGATTCCTCCTTTGCAAGTGAGTATCCATTTTGCATTGTTTCGCCATTGGGATAAATACGTATAATTGAATTGAGTATCCCGAAAATGGAGCAATCGATGGACGTACTGAACTATATGCGGCTGTTTGTGGAAGTCGCCCGCCACAAAAGCTTCCGCGGCGCGGCCGAAGTGCTGGACATGCCGAATTCCACCCTGTCCCGCAATATCGCCGAGCTGGAAAAGGCGATCGGACTGAAACTGCTGAACCGCTCCACGCGCCGGGTCGAACTGACCGAAGCCGGTGAGACTTATTTCAAGCGCTGCGAGTGCATCGTGGAAGAAGCCCTGAGCGCGCACGAGGCCTTGCTGGATCTGGCCGAGCGGCCGATGGGCTTGTTGCGCGTGTCGCTGACATCCAGTTTTGCGGTCGGCTATCTGGCGCCCATCATGCCGGAATTCGCCCGCGACTACCCCATGATCAAGTTCGACTTCGACGTATCAACGCATATGGTGGATTTGCAGTCGGAGCCCTATGACCTGGCCATCCGCCTTGGCCCGGCGCCGACCACGCCGTCGCGCCTGATCGTGCGCCAGATTGCGGCCCTGCCGCGCTATATGTACGCCTCGCCCGACTATCTGCGCCGCTCGCCGCCGCTGAATCACGCCAACGATCTGGCCAGGCACGTACTGTGCGGCCGCTCGACGCATGCACGCTCGCCCGACATCTGGCGCACCATGCGCCGCGGCGGCGAAACGGTGCAGGTGGAGGCGGAAGCGCGCTACGGCACCAACAACGCTGCGGTTGCCTTGTCGCTGGCGGCGGCAGGCCTGTGCATCACGGCAGTCGATCCGCAAATGGCCAGCCTCGAAGTACAAACCGGCCGCCTGCAACGTGTGCTGCCCGATTGGGAAATGGACCCGGTGCTGGTGCACGCAGTGACGGACACCCGCCAGCTCCCCGCACGCAGCCGCCTGTTCATCGACTTCCTGAAAAAGCGCCTCGGCCAGCCGCTTCTCAGCCTTTGAATCAGACCAGATTGGCCGGTGCGCCGCGCACGAAGGCTTCGATGTTGTCGATCAGTTGATCGGCCAGGCCTTGCATGGCCTGGCCGCTGGCCCAGGCGGAGTGCGGGGTGAGGATGAAGTTGGGCAGGTTCAGATGCAGCAGCGGGTTGTCCGGCACTGGCGGTTCCTTGGACAGCACGTCGAAGCCGGYGCCGGCGATCACGCCGCCGCGCAGCGCATCGGCCAGCGCTGCTTCGTCAACCAGGCCGCCGCGCGCCGTGTTGATCAGGATGGCGCCTGGCTTCATGCGCGCCAGTTCGGCGGCGCCGATGATGTTGCGGGTGGCGTCGGTCAAGGGCGCGTGCAGGCTCAGGACGTCGGACGTTTCCACCAGTTCGTCCCAGCTCACATTATGTTCGCCCTCGACCGGCGTGCGTGTGTGCACGACGACCTCCATGCCAAAGGCGCGGGCCAGGTGTGCGACTTGCTTGCCTAAAGCGCCGTAACCAAACAGGCCAAGCCGGCTGCCGTGCAGGTCGCGGATTGGATGGTGGAACAGACAGAAGCGGTCCGCCTTTTCCCACAGGCCCGCTTCGATGTCGGCGCGATAGGCCAGCAACTGGCGGCGCAGCGCAAGCATCAGGGCGAAGGTGTGTTCGGGCACGGTCGCATGGGCATAGCCGCGGATATTCGACACCAGGATGCCGCGCTCACGCGCTGCCGCCAGGTCCACGTTATCGGTGCCGGTCGCGGAAACGGCAATCATCTTCAGCTCCGGYAGCTGCGCGATCGTGTCGGCGCGCACCGGGACTTTATTGGTAATCGCGATGGTGGTGCCGCGCAGGCGCTCGGCAACTTGCGCCGCGCTGGTGGAGGGATACTCTTCCCATTCATGGGCAAACGAAGGACGGCGAATGTCCGCGATGATGCTGTCGCGGTCCAGGAAGACGATGCGGTGGGTCATACGATTGCCTCTAACGATACGGGTTGCGG
>NZ_JBFRDW010000676.1:0-3177 GCF_052113985.1 Pseudoduganella sp. RAF53_2
TTTTTCGGTCACGCGTGCCACGCAATAGGTATGCGCAATTGAGCCTCTACACGGACGCGGAAGCCTTGCTGCTCCAGCTTGAGCCCACGACCGGTCAGCAATCGCTTGTGTAGAACTGCTTCTTTGCGGAAGGTCAATTTCTGCCGTGCCAAGCCATGCAACCATGTTCTCTCGCGCGATTGAACAAGAGAGCCTGCCATGCAACTGGAAAACGCCCTGTTCAGCTTCCTGCAACAACAACGTGACCTCGTCACGGAGCATCGCCCGATCCGGCTTCGCTTGTCCCATCCAACTCAAATGCTTGAAGACGTACTGCTACCTCAGCGCGTGTATGGAACGGAGTCCATCTGCGGCGGCCTCGAATACCGCATTCTCTGCGTTGCGTTAGACGCCTTTCTTCCGTTGAAGGAATTGATCGCGTTGCCTGTAGCCGTTGACTTTGTGACCGACCGAGGAGACCTGCGCAGTGTATGTGGCATCATCACCGAAGCTGCGGCTGGTGATAGCGATGGCGGTCTCGCTAGTTACCAAATCGTGATGCGCGACGCATTGGCTATTCTCGAAAAGCGAAACAACACACGTGTGTTCCGCAACAAGAACGAAGTCGAGATCGTGCAGCTGATTCTGGATGAATGGCGGCAGTCCAACTCCATCATCGGCACATCTTTCAACTACGAGACCGATGAACTGTTCGCGCTGCGCGAATATCCTCAGCGCGAGTTCACCATGCAGTACAACGAGTCTGATGCCGCCTTCATTCGGCGCCTGATGAAGCGCCGCGGCATTGCATGGTATTTCCGCGCTGACGGTCTCGCATCGCTGGCGCACAAGCTGGTCATGTTCAACAACGCGGAAAGCATCCCACCGAATGCTGCCGGCACGGTGCGCTACCACCGCGATAACGCGACCGAAGAACGAGACTCCGTCACCGCTTGGTGCGCCGTCCGCACCTTGCAGCCTGGGAGCGTGACGCGGCATAGCTGGGACTACATGAATCCGCGGGGGCGTGATTTTATGAGTGCCACCTCTGCCAGTGGTGTGGATCAGGGGCCGAGCGGCAATGAGATGTCCGCCAGCCTGGATGACTATTTGGTGCAGGCGCCGCACATCGGTGATGACCACGAAGACTTGTGCCAGCTGGGGCAACTGGCAATGAACAGGTATGACTATGAGTCGAAGTGCTTCCACGGTGAAGGCAGTGTGCGCGATTTATGCGCTGGCGAATATTTCACGCTGGCCGAGCATCCAGAAATCGACGCGCATCCCGAGGCAGACCGCGACTTCGTCGTCACGTCGCTGCAGGTGATCGCAGTGAATAATCTTCCGAAGGACCTGGCCGAGCGCGTCGAGCGACTGTTTTCGCGCAATCGCTGGAAGTCTTATGAGAATGATGCACTTGAAGGCGTGGCGCAAGAAGACATTCGCACCAAGGTTCGTTTCACTGCGGTCAGGCGCGGTATAGAGATTATTCCTAAGTGGGATGCGAGCACCGAACTTCCGCATGCGCTTGTGCAGAGTGCCATCGTCGTCGGCCCAGAAGGCGAAGAGGTCCACTGCGACGAACTTGGACGCGTGAAGATTAGGTTCACCGGCACGCGCGAGCCTGATCACGAACATGCAGAAGGTACTGGTGCTTCCGATACCGATTCAGATTCAGCCTGGGTGCGCGTTGCGACGACTTGGGCTGGTAACGGGCGGGGTGCGCATAGTCAGTGTGGTTTTCTTGGCCTCCCGCGCGTAGGTAGCGAAGTGTTGGTCGCGTTCCTGGGCGGAGATCCAGACAAGCCTGCGATTGTTGGACAGTTATACAACCAGGATGCGCAACCTGCGGCGCTAAGCACGGCAGGTGGATTGCCTGGAAATCGACATCTATCTGGAATCCGAAGCCGAGAAATAGATGGGGCACGGGCAAATCAATTGTGCTTCGATGACACTTTTCAGCAGATCAGCGCGCAGCTGGCTAGCGACCATGGCAGTTCACAGTTAAACCTTGGATATCTAACTGGTCCGAAGAAAGATGGTCAAGCCGAAGATCGCGGTGAAGGGGTAGAACTTCGTAGCGAGAATAGCGTCGCGATACGGGGGCAGTCAGGAATTTTAATTAGTACGGAGTCACTTGAATCCATTGATTCGCATCAGTTAGGGAGAGACGGGATGACTGAGTTAGTCGAAGGGATTTTAAGGTTGGGAAAGGAGTTGGGGGAGCGCGCGTCGCAATGCATAGATGATAAACAGAATGCAGAGCAGTTTGAAAAGGCTGCGGAAAATTTGAGAGTGATGCATGAGGCGGCATCTCGACTAATGGCCATTTCCGCAGGCGGCGGCTTGATCGCAGCAACCCCTGAAGGATTCTCAGTTGGGGCTGCGAAGAATATCGATCTCATTACGGCATCCTCGATCGCTGCTGTAGCTGGCGAAAGTGCAGCAATCCGTGCAGTGCGGGACATTAGCCTCTATGCAAACGAAGGAGCCGTGAAAGCTGCTGCTGCAAGCGGAAAAATCTCTATACRGGCGCAAGGTGACCAGCTTGAACTCTTGGCAAAGAAGGTCGTGGACATCATCAGCAATGCAGATTGGATCACGATAAAAGCGAAGAAGGGCGTGCGAATAAATGGTGGTGGTACAGAGATCGAGTTGAGCCCAGGCGGGATAAAGGGTTACACATCGGGCAAGCATCAAATGTATGCGTCCATGCACGAAATGCATCCAGGCCAAAGCAAACAACTGCAGTTCCCGGGAGACAAACCAGTAACAAAGATTTGCGTTCCATGTCTGCGGATTACCGCACAAGCCCACAGCCCATATGCGCCGTCGAAATGAGCGATTACTCTACTTTTCTACTGCTGGATACGGCCTTGATGTCGGAGGCAGAAGGTAAGCCATGGACGAAAATTAAGCGCCGTTCACGTTGGCTGCTTCCGCTCTACGATCGGCCTGCTTGGTCGGTCAGTCCAGTGCTTGTCGACATTGAAGCTGCATATCGCACTAATCGAATTGATTCGGTGATTCGCTTAGCTAGTCAAATCAAGCCTCAGTTGCATGCATCTTTTATCGATACTTGTTTATCTGCGAGTGGCTTGGCCGAACACTTGAGACAATTCACGTACTTCGTTGACCCTAAAGGTTGCGAGTTCACGTTGCGAATTGCTGACTGCCTGGTCGTTCCATGGCTACATC
>NZ_JBFRDW010000677.1:0-3172 GCF_052113985.1 Pseudoduganella sp. RAF53_2
GCGATTGCCGACGCCCAGAGCCTGGCGGTCGGCAACGACAATCAATACATCGAACCGGTCCACCTGCTGGTCGCCCTGCTGAACCAGGACGACGGCGGCGCGCGCTCGCTGCTGCAGCGCGCGGGCGTCAACGTGGGGGGGCTGAGCAATGCGCTGAAATCGGCGCTGGACCGCTTGCCGAAAGTGTCCGGCACGGGCGGCGACACCCAGGTCAGCCGCGAATTCGTGAACATGCTGAACCTGGCGGACAAGGAAGGCCAGAAGCGCGGCGACCAGTTCGTGTCCAGCGAAATGGTGCTGCTCGCCCTGACCGACGACAAGTCGGAAGCGGGCAAGCTGTCGCGCGAAGCAGGCCTCACCCGCAAATCGCTGGAAGCGGCCATCGACACCGTGCGTGGCGGCGGCAAGGTCGATTCGCAGGAAGCGGAAGGCCAGCGTGAAGCGCTGAAAAAATACACCCTCGACCTGACCGAGCGCGCCCGCATGGGCAAGCTGGACCCGGTGATCGGCCGTGACGACGAGATCCGCCGCGCCATCCAGGTGCTGCAGCGCCGTACCAAAAACAACCCGGTGCTGATCGGTGAGCCGGGCGTGGGCAAGACCGCCATCGTGGAAGGCCTCGCCCAGCGTATCGTAAACAACGAGGTGCCGGATTCCCTGCGCGGCAAGCGCGTGCTGTCGCTCGATATGGCGGCTTTGCTGGCCGGCGCCAAGTACCGCGGCGAATTCGAGGAACGCCTGAAGTCCGTGCTGAAGGAACTGGCGCACGACGAAGGCCAGACCATCGTCTTCATCGACGAACTGCACACCATGGTTGGCGCGGGCAAAGCCGAAGGCGCCATGGACGCGGGCAATATGCTCAAGCCTGCGCTGGCGCGCGGTGAGCTGCATTGCCTCGGCGCGACCACGCTGGACGAGTACCGCAAATACATCGAGAAGGATGCTGCGCTGGAGCGCCGCTTCCAGAAGATTCTCGTCGACGAGCCAAGCGTGGAGGCGACCATCGCCATCCTGCGCGGCCTGCAGGACAAGTACGAGCTGCACCACAAGGTGGAGATCACCGACCCTGCCATCATCGCGGCGGCCGAGCTCTCGCATCGCTACATCACGGACCGCTTCCTGCCCGATAAGGCGATTGACCTGATCGACGAAGCTGCGTCCAAGATCAAGATTGAGATCGATTCCAAGCCGGAGGTGATGGACAAGCTGGAACGCCGCCTGATCCAGCTGAAGATCGAGAAGGAGGCTGTCAAGCGTGAGAAGGACGAAGCTTCGCTGCGCCGCCTCGACCTGATCGACGAGGAAATCGCCAAGCTGCAGCGCGAGTACAACGACTACGAAGAAATCCTGAAGGCCGAGAAGGCCAATGTGCAGGGCACCACGCACATCAAGGAGGAAATCGAAGCGATCAAGCAGCAGATGGAAGAGGCCACGCGGGCGTCGAACTGGCAGCGCGTCTCCGAACTCCAGTACGGCAAGCTGCCGCAGCTTGAGGCGCAGCTGAAACAGGCCGAGGCCATCGGCGCGAATGCACAGGCCAGCGACAAGCCGAAGCTGCTGCGCACCCAGGTGGGCGCGGAAGAGATTGCGGAAGTGGTGTCGCGTGCGACGGGCATTCCTGTGTCGCGCATGATGCAGGGTGAGCGCGACAAGCTGCTGCATATCGAAGAGAAGCTGCACGAGCGCGTGGTAGGGCAGGACGAGGCGATCAACGCGGTGGCAGATGCCATCCGCCGTTCGCGCGCCGGCCTGGCGGACCCGAACCGTCCGTATGGTTCCTTCATGTTCCTCGGCCCGACCGGTGTCGGTAAGACGGAGCTGACCAAGGCGCTGGCGTCCTTCCTGTTCGACACGGAGGAATCGCTGATCCGCATCGACATGAGTGAGTTCATGGAGAAGCATTCGGTGGCCCGCCTGATTGGCGCGCCGCCGGGATACGTAGGCTATGACGAAGGCGGCTACCTGACGGAAGCCGTGCGCCGCAAGCCTTACAGCGTGATCCTGCTGGACGAGATCGAGAAGGCACACCCGGACGTGTTCAACGTGCTGCTGCAAGTGCTGGATGATGGCCGCATGACCGATGGCCAGGGCCGCACGGTGGACTTCAAGAACACGGTGGTGATCATGACGTCCAACCTCGGTTCGCAGAAGATCCAGTCGCTGGATGAATCCGATCCGGGCGTGGTGAAGCTGGCTGTGATGGCCGAGGTGCGCGGACATTTCCGCCCCGAGTTCATCAACCGTATCGACGAGATCGTGGTGTTCCATGGACTGGACGACAAGAACATCGGCGCGATTGCCAAGATCCAGCTGCATATCCTGGAGCAGCGTTTGAAGCGCATGGATATGGACCTGGTGGTGACGGAAGACGCACTGCAGAAGATCGCCGAGGCGGGCTACGATCCGGTGTATGGCGCGCGTCCGCTGAAGCGGGCGATCCAGCAGCAGATCGAGAATCCGCTGTCCAAGCTGATCCTGGAAGGACGCTTCGGCCCGAAGGATACGATCAGCGTCAACGCCCAGGGCAACGAGCTTGTCTTCGCCAAGGCCTGACCTGGCAGCCCGCCTCGCGTTCCTGCGCGAGGCGGAGCGTCTCAAGAACGTGCTGCGCAGCGGCCACACCTCCGGTGGCCGCCGCGAGAGCACGGCCGAACATAGCTGGCGCTTGTGCCTGATGGCGCTGACCTTTGCCGACCAGCTGCCGGATCTGGACATGCTGAAGGTGCTCAAGCTGTGCATCGTCCACGACCTTGGTGAGGCGATTCACGGCGATATTCCCGCCATCGAGCAGCACGCCCATCCGGACAAGAGCGCGCAGGAGCGCGAAGACTTGCTATTGTTAAGCTCATCGCTGGATGAAGCCATGCGCGCGGAAGTCCTGTCGCTATGGGATGAATACGAAGCGGCGGCCACGCCCGAAGCGCGTGCGGTGAAGGCCTTTGACAAACTGGAGACAATGCTCCAGCATAACCAGGGTGCGAATCCGCCGGATTTCGACTATGACTGGAATCTGGGCTACGGCACGAAGTACACCACAGGCAGGCCCGTGTTCGATGAGCTGCGTGCGCTGATCGACGAAGAGACGCGGCATCACGTTCGTACGCGCCAGCATAAGGAACCTTCCGCATGACTCCCGTTCATCAATTCATCGAATCTTACTGCGCCGCCGTAC
>NZ_JBFRDW010000678.1:0-3169 GCF_052113985.1 Pseudoduganella sp. RAF53_2
GCTTCGTAGCAGCCGGGGTATTGCTTCAAAGCACTCTCGCGAATTTCTTTTTGCAGGCCATTGATCAAGAACACGTACAAGGTCGCCCCTTGATCGGTCTTTTTGGTGCCCAGGTACTTGATCATCGTGTCTTCTCCTGACGAGCATTATGACATTTCGAAGGGAAATCACAATGATTTAAGCCAGGGATCGGCATCAGGTTCAGGGAAGGATTTCGCCATGAACTCCGTAAAGGCGCGCACCTTGGCCGACAGCAGGCGGYGGCTCGGATACACCATATAGACACCCAGCCGCCCTACGCAGTGGTCGCGCAGCAGGCGCACCAGTTTTCCGTCGGCAATATCGTCGCCCAAAGTGAAAGACGGGCGCATCATCACGCCCAGCCCGGCAATCGCCGCTTCCCGCAACACGGCGTTGTTATTGGACACCATCCGGCTGACGATCGGCACCTCCACCGGCTTGCCGCCACATTGTACGGGCCAGGTATGGCGTACCTTCTCATATGAATGGTTCAGGCAATCGTGCTTGCTCAGGTCGCGTGGCGCCATCGGCTCCCCCTTCCTGCTGACATAGCCGGGGGCGGCGGTCAGCACCACGCTGGAGGTGGCCAGTTTGCGGGYGATCATGCTGCTGTCGATCTTCTGGTTATCGATGAAGATGCCAATATCGTAGCCCTCCTCCACCAGATCGACCGGACGGTCGGCCAGGGTCACATCCAGCACCACCTTCGGCTCGGCCGCCGCAAACACGGGCAGCAGCGGCGCCAGCGCAGTCTGGCCGAAATTCGGATGGCAGTAGATGCGCAACGTCCCGCTCGGGCAGCGCGCCGACTGGGCGGCCATGGCGTCGGCATCGTCGATATCGCTCAGGATATGGCGCACCCGGTCCAGGTATTGCTGGCCGGTTTCGGTGAGTGAGAGTTTGCGGGTGCTGCGGTTCAGCAGGCGGGTGCCGAGGTGCTGTTCCAGGTCCGCCACATGGCGGGTGACCACGGCATTCGAGATATCCAGCTGGTCGCCCGCTCTGGCGAAGCTGCCCTGCTCCACCACTTTGGCGAATACCCGCATCGATTGAAGACGGTCCATGACAGCGTCCTTTATTTCTGTTTCAGAAATGGTCCATTGCCATTATTGGTCTTTTTTGCGCGAACCGCAACGGTTAGACTGGCTTCACTTCTCCGGTTTCTGAAGCCCGGTAATCTCCCTCCTCAGGCCGCCTTCGGGCGGCTTTTTTTCAAATGCATTTCAGTCGCGTTTTTTTGCAGTTGATTCCGCGAATTTGTGCGTCTGTCTTTTTCCGCACAACGCGGGTGACTGTTTGTCATATCGTTCAATTGTTGCCACCCTGGACAGTGATAAACAAAATGAAAACGCTGATCGCTACCGCTTCCGTTCTTACGCTTGCCGCCCTCGGGGTGAGCGCCCTGCAGACCACCCAAGCCGCCGCCCCGACCTCGGCGGAATTCGGCCGTGAGACACGCACAATGACCGCTTTCACTGCGGTGGACCTGTCCGGTCCTTACAAAGTGCTGATCAATGCATCCGGCGCCCAGCCCGGCCTGGAGCTGAGCGGTGTGCGCAAGGATTTTGCTGAAGTTGAGACGGTGGTGGAGAACGGCACGCTGTTCGTGCGCCCCAAGCACCGCAATCACTTCACGCTGCGCTTTGGCAAAGGACACGAACCTGTGGTCGTCAGCATTGCCGCGATTGGTCTGAAGAGCCTGAACATGTCCGGCAGCGGCGACGTGGAACTTGAACATTTCGAGGGCAATGAGCTGAAGCTGAACTCCAGCGGCCCTGGTGACCTGCATGCTTCCGGCATGGCGCGTGACCTGACGGTCCGCGCCAGCGGCAGCGGCGATCTGGACCTGCACCGCCTGCGTGCCAATAGCCTGAATCTGCAGATGAGCGGTCCTGGCGATGTGCATGCGACCGGCGTAACGCAGGATCTGAACGCCGTGCTGTCCGGTTCCGGCGACCTTGAGGTGGACGATATGCGCGCCGCCAAGGTCAATGCCAGCATGAGCGGCCCTGGCTCGGTGTCGCTGAGCGGCACCAGCCGCGAGATCCGCGCCGAGATTGGCGGTTCGGGCGATCTGGAAGCGTGCTCGCTGGCCGTCGAAACGGTCAGCGCGATGCTGAATGGTCCCGGCGGCGCCTGCGTGAGCGGCACGATCAAGCGCTTCGACGCCGAAGTACACGGTTCTGGCGACCTGGAGGCACGTGGCCTCCAGGCGCAGAACGCGCGCGTCATCATGAGCAGCGCGGGCAATGTAAGCCTGTCCGGCAGCAGCACGACGCTGAGCGCGGACATCAGCGGCTCGGGCGATCTGGATGCGAAAGGCCTTGAAGTGGCGCGCGCCATCACGYGCAGCAAGGGTCCAGGCAATATCAATCTGCGCAAGGTCAGCGAGACTCTGGACGCAGAGGTTCAGGGCTCGGGCGATGTGAACGCCGAGACGGAATGCAAGAACGTGAAAGTGACGATGAGCGGCCCCGGTGGTGTGCACCTGCGCGGCAAGTCGGCTTCGCTCGACGCGAAAGTGAGCGGCTCCGGCAGCCTGGATGCACGCGGCATGCTGACCAGCCAGGCCGCTGTGTCGGTACGCGGAGCGGGCAATGTGGTCGTCAACGTGAAGGGCAAGGTTGATGCGCAGGGCCGCCAGATCGTCACTGACAAGGAGCGCCTGGTCTGGATCGACCGCAGCGGCACCCGCGAAGAACACTGAATTTAAAAATTGTAAAGATTACGAAATCGCTGTCGGCATCTGTGGTGCTGGCAGCGATTAGTTTTTCAGGGCGTCCATTTGGCGCTGCAGGTAGCGCCTGAGCGCGGGGTCGGCTTCCAGGCCGATTGCGCGCTCGTAGGCACGCGCGGCGTCTTTTGTCTGCCCCGACTGCGCCAGCAGCGCTGCACGCGCGGCCCAGTAAGGCTGATACTCCGCCAGCCGCGCATCGCTTTCCAGCACATCCAGAATCGCCAAGCCCTCCAGCGCGCCCGCCTTCGCCGACGCGGCGCTTCCGCTTGCCGCTTCCTGCTCCGCCGCCTGCGCGGCGGCCATGCGCGTTGCGCGCCAGCGTGCGGCACGTCCACGCGGCGGCGCGGCGCGATCGATCGGCACGACGTTGCCGCCGCGCGGCGATGCTGCGTCGGCCGGAGCGGCGACATC
>NZ_JBFRDW010000679.1:0-3168 GCF_052113985.1 Pseudoduganella sp. RAF53_2
ATGGAGGACACGCTTGGCGTCCCACTTCTGGTGCGTGGCCGGCGCGGCGTCGAGCCCACCGCCGCGGGCCGCACCCTGCTGCACCACGCCCGCGCCATAACCCAGCAAATGGAGCGCATGCGCGCCGATCTTGGCGAGTATGCGACCGGGTTGAAAGGCCATATCCGCCTGCTGTGCAATACGTCGGCACTCACCGAATATCTGCCGGACGCGCTGGCTGACTTCATGGCCAAACACCCGCAGGTGAATATCGACCTGGAAGAGCGGCTCAGCCGAGAGATCGTGCAGGCGCTGCGCAACGACCTCGCCGACATTGGCATCATCAGCGACGCCGTGGATAACAGCGGGCTGGAAACCGCCCTGCTGCGCAAGGACCGGCTGGTGCTGGTGATGGCGCCTGGCCATCCCCTGGCCCGGCGTGTGGGCCGCCGCACCAGCGTCGCATTTGGCGACGTGGTGGATGAGGAATTTATCGGCCTGGCCGRCGACARCGCCCTGCAGCAGCACATCGGCGAACACGCAACGCGGCTTGGCGCGCGCCTGCGCTACCGCGTGCGCGTGCGGAGTTTTGATGCCGTGTGCCGGATGGTCGCCGTCGGCAACGGCATTGCCGTGGTACCGGAATCGGCGGCGCAGCGCTCGCGCGATGCGTCCGCAGTCAAGGTGCTGGGCTTGAGTGATTCATGGGCGAACAGGCAGCAATTGCTGGCCACACGTAGCTATGCTGCCTTGCCTGGTTATGCGAAAGAGCTTGTGGATACGCTGCGTACAGGCGATTGGAAAGCGGCGTAAAGGCGGATCGATGATCCGCCCTACGCGACGCAGGCCCTCTGCCTAACGATCTGCCATTTCGAGCATCGCGTGCAGCAGCACGTTGCAGCCTGCTTCCAGGTGCTCCGACTTGGCGTCCTCGATCTCGTTGTGGCTAATGCCGTCCTTGCAGGGCACGAAGATCATGCCTGCCGGCGCCACGCGTGCCGCATAGATTGCGTCGTGGCCGGCGCCGGAGACGACGTCCATCACTGAATAGCCCAGTTTATCGGTCGCCTTGCGTACCGCTCCCACGCAGTCAGGATGGAAGGGGCATGGCGGATAGTAGGACACGCGCTCGACCTGGATCTTCAGGCCAGTCTCCAGCGATGTCTTATCCACGAAGGCCAGCATTTCTTCATGCATTTTGTTCAGCAGCTCGTCATTCACATTGCGCAGGTCGATGCTGAACTTGACCTGGCCGGGAATCACGTTGCGGCTATTGGGGAAGACCTGCATCATGCCCACCGTGCCGCGTCCGTACGGCGGATAGCGATTGGCGATGGCCACTACTTCCTGAATGATGCGTGTGGACACCTGCATCGCATCCTTCCGCAAATGCATAGGCGTCGGCCCCGCGTGGGCCTCCATGCCGGTGACGGTGCAGTCGTACCAGGAAAGGCCCATTACGGCAGGCACCACGCCAATCACCTTGTCCTCATCCTCCAGCACCGGGCCTTGTTCGATGTGCGTCTCGAAGTACGCGCCAATCGGATGCTGTCCCGGAACCTGGTCGCCCATATAGCCGATGCGTGCCAGCTCGTCGCGCACAGTCTTGCCTTCGATGTCCTTGGCAGCGTAGGCGTGCTCCAGGGTGAAAGCGCCGCAGAACACGCCGGAACCCATCATCACCGGCACGAAACGCGAGCCTTCCTCATTGGTCCAGAACGCGACTTCGATCGGCGCCCTGGTCTTGATGCCTTTGTCGTTCAGGGTACGCACGACTTCCAGGCCGGCCAGCACGCCGTAATTGCCGTCGAATTTGCCGCCGGTAGGCTGGGTGTCGATATGGCTGCCCGTCATGATCGGCGGCAACGAGTTATCCGTGCCGTCGCGGCGCATGAAGACGTTGCCGATCTGGTCGACCGTGACCGACATGCCGGCCGCGCGTCCCCAGCCGACAACCAGGTCGCGGCCTTGCTTGTCGAGGTCCGTCAATGTGAGTCGTTTGACGCCGCCTTTGGGTGTGGCGCCGATTTTGGCCAATTCCATCAGCGAGTCCCACAGGCGCTGGCCATTGATACGTAAATCGCTCATGCTTGCTCCTTAGCGCGCCGTGATGGGCGCAAATGCCGGACGGTCGATGTGGCGGCCCGCGCCTTCCACCGCTCTCAATTCGCCGCGGTGATAAACGACCTTGCCCGCCGCCACCGTGGTGCTCGGAATGCCTTTGACGGTGCGTCCTTCGAAGACGTTGAAGCCGCCCTTGTTGTGCTGGGTCCTGGCCGAAATCGTGCGTGTGCCTTCCGGGTCCCACACCACAATGTCGGCATCGGAGCCCGCAGCGATCAGTCCTTTGCGCGGATAGATATTAAAGATCTGCGCCGCGTTGGCCGACGTCACGCGCACGAATTCGGACGGCGTCAGCTTGCCGCTATTGACGCCTTCGTCCCAGATCACGGCCATGCGGTCTTCCACGCCGCCGCAGCCGTTCGGGATCTTGGTGAAGTCATTGCGTCCAGCCGCTTTCTGCTCGGCGCAGAAAGTGCAGTGATCGGTCGCCGTGGTGTGCAGATTCCCGCCCTGCAGGCCTTGCCACAGCGCCTTCTGGTGCTCCTTGCTGCGGAACGGTGGGCTCATCACGTGGCCCGCTGCGTAGTCGAAGTCCGGATGCTCATACACGCTGTCGTCCACGATCAAATGGCCAGCCAGCGCCTCGCCATATACACGTTGTCCGGCAGCGCGGGCGCGCGTGATGGCATCCAGCGATTCTTTGCAGGAGACGTGGACAATGTACAGCGGGGTTCCCAACACATTCGCAATGGCGATCGCGCGGTTCGCGGCTTCGGCTTCCACTGCGGGTGGGCGCGACAGCGGATGCGCGCGCGGACCGGTAATGCCCTTTTCCAGCAGTTCCTTCTGCAACTGGAAAACCAGCTCGCCATTCTCGGCGTGTACGGTCGGGATGGCGCCCAGCTCCAGCGCGCGGCGGAAAGAGCGCACCAGTGTCTCATCGTCCGCCATGATGGCGTTCTTGTAGGCCATGAAGTGCTTGAAACTGTTCACGCCATGATTGCGTACCAGTGTTCCCATTTCTTCGTGAACCTGATCCGACCACCAGGTGACCGCAACGTGGAAAGTGTAGTCGCCCGCCGACTTCGCAGCCCAGCCGCGCCATTGGTGATATGCCTCCAGCAG
>NZ_JBFRDW010000680.1:0-3161 GCF_052113985.1 Pseudoduganella sp. RAF53_2
ACGCCTTACGAGACGCCTTACGAGCTGCGCAACATCCAGCTTACGCCGCTTGACTGAAGCGGCGCCGCGCATCACTTGCGCTTCAGCCATGCTTCCGGCACGGGCACGATGCAGATGTTCATCGTGCGGCCATCTTCGGACAGCATGGCCGACTGGATTTCGATGCGCGTGCCATCCGCACTGAAAGTCGGATGCGTATGGTCGGCCGCGGTGGTTTTGTGGCCGGTGGTCAGCATCATCATTTCGTGGGTGCGGCGGTCGATCAGGTAGACGCTGCGGCTGAAATCATCGCCGACCGCGAAGCGCCCATCGGACGAACCGTGCACATGCCATAGACCGCTGCCGGATGGTGTCTGGCCCGCGATCACCATTTCGCGTGTGCGCAGGTTGACGATGGCGAGGCCGCTTGGCTTCTCGCGGGTACCGCTCGGTCCCCAGCCTGCGTCCTGGCCCGGATTGGCGCCGCCGACATCGGTGCCTGGCGCGCCGACGCCGCCGCCGCCGTTTGGAATAGGCCGGTGGCCCATGATCGCCATTGCCACTTCATCCTTCGAGATCACCGCTTCGTGCGTCACCCACTCGTAAGGCGCCTCCGGATAGAGCGGACGCAGACCGCTACCGTCAGCCTGCACAGTCCAGGTTCGCTGCGGCGATTTGCCGCCCGTCTCCCAGCAAAACACGATTTCGCCCGGCTGGTACAGGTTGGCCTGAATGTGGCCGATCTGGAATGGCACCGACACCACATGGCGGATTTCGCCGGTCTTGATGTTCATGCGGGCGATCCCGTTCGGGCCTGCACCCATTTTGCGAGGACCGAAGTTGTCTTCGACCTTGGTGCCGGGCTTGAGGTGGCGGGCCGCTTCGGCTTTACCTACGCGGAAATAGACCCACTCCTCGTCCGCATCCAGCGCCATATCGCCGCCCGCTTCCAGTTCGGCGGGCGTGGTGCCTGCCACGCGCTGGTAGGTGTCGGCGGACTTCAGCTTGCTTGCTGCACTGTCGGCCAGCAGGCGCGCGAGATCCACTTCAACGATTTGCAGGCGGCCCGGTGCGCTGTCCTTGCGCATGAAGTAGAGCTTCATTGATTTGCGCGCCAGGTTCAGCATGCCGAGATAGCCGCCTTCCGACACCTGCACCAGATCGCCCGTTTGCTCGTTCACGGCCATCGCCTCGCCGCGTRCGAGGTTGGAGCGGAACACCACCCACTGGCCGTCGGAAGTCCACTGCGGATGCGTCGGATAGATCTTCGAGTCGCCATGCGGTTTGCTTGTCAGGAAGGTAAGCATGGTGCCGGTGACGGGGTCTTTGACGACTTTGCGCTCGGACGGAAAACGCTTGCCGATCTGGGCGTGTGCGGCGGAGGACAGCGTGAGCGCCACGCACAGCAGGGCGCAGGTGGAGAGTCGGTTCATCTTGTTCTGGCTCGGCGAATTGAGGGAATTTGATTGTCATCGCTTTTTTCCAATCGGAACGCTCATCTTCTTGATTCTTTATAAGAGGAACGCTTACTGCGAACTGGCCGCGCTTAGAATGGATCGCATGAAAAGCTACCAAAAGGCGCTGGGCTGCGCCGCCATCCTCATGTTCGTGGGTGCCGCTGGCGCCCAATCGCCGGTTGGCCTGCCGGTTGCAGTCAATACCGATCCCGCGCGAGCGCAGGTAGTGCTGCCGGAGCCCGCCAATGCGGCGTTGCCTTCGCTGATCCTGATTGGCGATTCGACCGTTCGCAATGGGCATGATGATGGCCAGGGTAAAGGCGCGGAGGGCCAGTGGGGCTGGGGGAATCCGATCGCTGCCTATTTCGATCCCGCGAAAATCAATGTCGTCAATCGCGCAGTGGGAGGCTTGAGTAGCCGTACCTATCTGACCAGCGGCCATTGGGAGCGCACGCAGGCGCTCATCAAGCCAGGCGACGTGGTCATCATGCAGTTCGGGCATAACGATGGCTCGGCGGTCAACGATACCTCGCGCGCTCGCGGCACCATCAAGGGCACCGGCGACGAAACGCAGGAGATCGATAATCAGCTCACCGGCAAACATGAAACGGTACATAGCTACGGCTGGTATCTGCGCTATTTCGTCGCTGCCGTCCGCGCCCGCGGCGCAACGCCGGTCATCGCTTCGCCGATTCCGCGCAAGTCCTGGGATGCGAACGGCAAGATCGCCCGCAACCGCGCCGATTATGCCGGCTGGGCGGCCGAAGTCGCACATCAGCAGAACGTGGGCTTTATCGACCTGAATGAGAACGTGGCGCGGCAGTACGATGCGCTAGGCCACGACGCCGTGATGAAGCTGTTCCCGCTTGTCACGCCGGACGAGCATGTGCACACCAATATGGCGGGTGCGGAACTGAATGCGCGCACGGTCGTTGCCGGCATCAAGGCGCTGCGCCTGCCGGTGCTGGCCGGCGCATTGTCGCCACGCGCTGCGGCTATCGCAGCTGCGGAAGATGAGCGCCCTGTGGTGGACGCCAGCCGCGTGCAGGGCGAGCAGCCGCGYGATGCAAAGCTGCCGAGCATTTTCATTGTCGGCGATTCGACCGTGAAGAGCGGTGGCGCCAACGGCGCTATCGGATGGGGGGAGCGTATCGCGCCATACTTCGATACGTCCAAAGTCAACGTGGTGAACCACGCAATCGGTGGCCGCAGCAGCCGCACCTTTCTGATCGAAGGACGCTGGGATCGCGTCATGTCGCAGCTGAAAGCAGGCGACGTGGTGCTGATCCAGTTTGGCCACAACGACGGCGGCCGCATTGGCGATCCGGCGATGAAGAATCGCGCGTCCGGCCGCGGCACCGGTCCGGAAATGGTGGAAGACACACGTCCCGACGGCAGCAAGGAGCAGGTGCATACCTTCGGCTGGTACATGGCCAAATATGTGGCCGATGCGAAAGCGCGCGGCGCTGCCGTTGTGCTGCTGTCGCCGGTCCCGCATCGCGATGTGTGGGAGCAGCACCGTGACTTCGCCAGCTTTGCGGAATGGGACCGTGAAGTCGCCACGCGCGGCGGCGCGCAGTTCGCCGACCTGACACTAGCCGTCAGCGATGGCTACCGCCAGCTTGGCGCGCCCGCGGTGAATGCATTGTTCTCCGATGCGCGCACGCATACCAACGATGCCGGTGCGCGCTTCAACGCACAGCGTGTAATTGCAGCACTCAAAGG
>NZ_JBFRDW010000681.1:0-3155 GCF_052113985.1 Pseudoduganella sp. RAF53_2
GTTGTTGCAGGGTTCGGCCACGGTGCCGTAGCTGGCCGTGGCGCCGGCTTCCAGCCAGCGCAGGCTGCTCATTTGATGATCCGCCAGCAGATCACCGCCAAACGAGGTCAGATGATCAGCCAACGCGCCGGGCAGGAACTTGAGCGTTTCGAGCTTGTCGACCCGCGCCATCCCTGTTTCGTAAATCATCACATCGCTGGCGTTTTCCAGCGTGTCCTGTTTCAGGCTGTGGATCGTCAGCTTGCGCTGGGCCACGATGCCGTCGCGCGGGAAGAAATGGGCGCGGCTGTTGCGTGCCACTTCGCTCGTGGTCAGATAGTAGGCGCCGGCACGAGGCGTGCTGAAACCCGCCGCCATACCGCGCGAAATCACGGACTTTGCCAGATCGACGGAAGTTGTTGGCAGCAGCATTGCCAGCCGCAAGCCATTGGCCGATGGCGGCGCGCCGGGCGGCAGATTAAATAAGGGATTGCGTTTGCCCGGCCCGCAAGGCTTGGCGCACTGGCCGGCATCGAAGCCCAAAGTGTAGGCCGAGGTGATGCCGTTGCACTCGACGGCATACGGAGCGGTCCAGACCATCAATACGGCCTGCACGCCGGATGGCATGTGCGCATCGATCTCGGACTTCAGGTGGGAAAATTCGGCGGCATCCAGCTTGCGCGGACTGCCAGGGATACGAACGTGAATCACGTTGGCGGCGGGCACACCGCGCTGCTTGCGGTATTCCTCGCCGATCGTCACGCTGTTCGGCTCCTCGTCATTGATCACGAGGGCCAGCTGGGACGGCGCAAGCTGCGCGTGCGCTGCACCGGCAAAAGTCAGCGCAGTCAACAACGCAGCATTGCGCAGTGTCCGGATCACGTGCGGGAGTAGAYGTCCTCGAAGCGCACGATATCGTCCTCGCCCAGGTAAGAGCCCGACTGCACCTCGATCAGATGCAGCGGCACCTTGCCAGGATTCTCCAGGCGGTGGTTCATGCCGATCGGGATGTAGGTGGACTCGTTCTCTGTCAGCAGCTTCACGGAATCGCCGCAGGTCACGCGCGCGGTGCCGCTCACCACCACCCAGTGCTCAGCGCGATGGTGGTGCATCTGCAGCGACAGCTTGCCGCCCGGGTTCACGGTAATGCGCTTGACCTGGAAGCGCTCGCCCATGTCGATGCCTTCGTAGCAGCCCCAAGGACGATATACCTTGGTGTGATAAATGTGCTCGGTGCGGTCCTTGTCCTTCAAGTGATCGACCACCTGCTTGACGCGCTGCACCTGGTCGCGATGCGCCACCAGCACGGCGTCGGCGGTTTCGACCACGACCACATCCTTCACGCCCACCAGAGCCACGATGCGGCCTTCGGCGCGCACCAGCGAGTTCTGAACGTTATCCAGGTACACGTCGCCACGGGTCACGTTGCCCGCTTCGTCCTTCGGCTGCACCTCGTGCAGTGCGGACCAGGAACCCACGTCGCTCCAGCCAATGGAAGCCGGCACCACAACGGCATGCCTGGTATGCTCCATCACGGCGTAGTCGATGGAATCGGATGGGCAGGCGGTGAACGCCGTCTCGTCGAGGCGGCAGAAATCCAGGTCGCGGTAGCCCTTGGTCACCGCTTCGGCGGACGACTTGGCGATTTCAGGCGCGTACTGGTCCAGCTCCTTCAGGAAGGCGTCGGCGCGGAACAGGAACATGCCGCTGTTCCAGGAGAAGTTGCCGGCAGCGATAAAGCCCTGCGCGGTTTCGCGGTCCGGCTTCTCGACGAACTTCGCCACCTTGTAGCACTTCTCGCCGTTGGCCAGCGAATCGCCGCTCTGGATATAGCCATAGCCGGTTTCCGGGCCGGTCGGCACGATGCCGAAGGTCGCCAGCGCGCCCTCTTTCACCAGGCCAGACGCACGCTGGATAGCGGCGTGGAAGGCTTCCACATCGGTGATCACGTGATCGGCCGGCAGGACCAGCATCACGGCTTCCGGATCGATGGCTTTCAAATAGTTTGCGGCGGCAGCCACGGCAGGCGCGGTATTGCGGCCCACCGGCTCCAGCAGGATGCCCAGCGGATTGACCTTGATTTCGCGCAGCTGCTCGGCCACCAGGAAACGGTGCTCGTTGCCGCAAACGATCAGGGGCTGCATCATCTCCGCACGGCCAGCCGTGCGGAGGGCCGTGTCCTGCAGCATGGTCTTCTCGGAGACCAGGGGCAGCAATTGCTTCGGCAAAGCCGCGCGCGACAGGGGCCACAGGCGGGTGCCGGCGCCGCCGGACAGGATAACGGGATAAATTTTCATGCTTTTATTATGTTCTAAAATGAACTAAGTTATTGAATTTGCTTCGGTTTCCATGCGTCGGCGGCTGGCGCGGCGGTCCCTTGCGTTGGACCATTCGCCCAATTCATATTGTGAAATATGCTTCATTTCGCCAATTCGGTCGACACTATAATCCTTAAATACGATTAATTCGTCCAGCGTAACGTCTGGTAACACACGAGTATATTCGAACAAGACGCTGCGGACTACCTTGGCACCGGCGCAAATATGGCTGCCGTGGCCGATCCAGGTTGGTCCTATGATAGTAGCACCGGCATCGACTTTCGAGCCCGAACCGATATATACCGGCCCGATGATGCGCGTGCCGTCGTCCCAGTCGATGCTGGTGTTCAGGCCCACCCACAGGCCATCGGCCACCTGCACGCCCGGCACGTTCATATTGGTCACCTCGCCCATCAGCACACCCTGCAGCACTTCCCAGTAATCCTTCACGCTGCCGATATCGATCCAGTTGAACTTGCGGGTCTGGCTGTAGAAGGCCATGCCTTTCGACGCCAGCAGCGGGAACAGCTCCGAGCCGATGTCGAACACGCGGCCGGATGGAATCATGTCGATCACTTCCGGCTCGAACAGATAGATGCCGGTGCTGGCGCAGTTGGATTTGGCCGCCGCGCGCGATGGCTTTTCCTGGAATTCGCTGATGCGGCCATCTTCATCGCTGACCACCACGCCGTAGCTGCTCACCTCCCACGACGGTACTTCGTGCGTGATGACGGTAGCGAGCGCGCCTTTGCGGCGATGCTCGTGCAAGGCCGATTTCAGATCGAGGTCGATCATGGCGTCGCCGCACAGCACCAGCGTCGTCTCGTCGAAGAAACCGCCGAATTCCTGGATTTTCTT
>NZ_JBFRDW010000682.1:0-3147 GCF_052113985.1 Pseudoduganella sp. RAF53_2
GGATAAGGTTGATGTGGGCCGGCGCGTCGCGGTCGGCGCGCAGTGTCTGGCCGTCGGTGGTCAACTCGACCACCTGAATGCTGCTGCGGCGCGTGCCCTTCCCGTCCGGATGCGTGAAGTAGAACAGGAAGGCGCGGTCACCGCTCACCACGACATCGGGGTGTCCGCCAATTACGCGATCATCGTCGCCTTTGCCCGGATGCTGCAACAGATTGTCTGCCTGCCGCAGCCACGCCAGGGCATCGTTTGAGCGATACACAGCCAGACCGTGCCAGACATCGGTAATCATCCACCAGCTGCCCTTCCACTGAAAGATCTTCGGGCCTTCGCCTGCCTGGTCGCCCACAGCCCGGCCATGGTCAGTCCATTGCACCAGATCAGGGCTGTCGGCGTAGTAAATGGACTTCTTGTCCGCCTCATTGTTGTACCACATGCGCCAGCCGCCACCCGGCAAGCGCGCCAGGCTGGCGTCGATGACCTTCGGCGTCGCTAGCGTGAGCGGCTGCGCACTGCCCCAGTTGCGCAAGTCGGTGCTACTTAAATGAACGATACGGCGCGGATGCTTCCAGTCCGTGAAGATGCCCGGCACCACGGTCAGGAACATGTGATAGCTGCCATCCGGCGCGCGCACCACATCGGGCGCCCAGTGCGTGCTGTCGGTGCCGCCCATGTCGGCAGGGAGTTCGATATTGGCGGTGCCGACGTACTTCCACGCCGCACCGTCCGGCGATTCGGCGATGCCAATGCGCGTGCCGTGCACCCAGGCGATGTCCGCCAATCCAGCAACGTTGGCGCGGCGGTTGGTGTAGAACATCCACCAGCGGTTCACCATCGGATTCCAGATCACCACAGGATCGGCAGCACCGTCGTAGACCGGATCGCGGAACAGCGGCTTGGCCGCGGCATGACCGGCGGCGTCCGGCACCGGTTCGCCGAAATCCGGCGAGCCGTCCGCACGCCAATGGATCACCTGAGCGCGCGTATTGCGGTTTGGATCGCGCAATGAATCGCCCTGGATATCGCGGTAATTGCGCGCGTGGTAGACGATGATATCGGTCTTGCCGTCCGGCGTGGTCGTGAAGGAGTTGTGGCCCGGCCCATACTGCCCGTTCGCTGCGCTGCTGCGCATGACCGGCTCCGGCGATTTACGCCACGAGGCTGGATCGAGCAGATTGGCATCGTCGCCTGCGGTCAGCATGCCCATGGCGTAATTCGCGTCCGTCGCGCTGGCCGAATAGGTCAGGAACACCCGGCCATTGCGCACCAGGACCGCCGGCGCTTCGTTAACGTCAAAGCGCACCTTCTCCCACGGGTATTCCGGCGTTGACAGCATGGTCGCAGGACCGGTGATGGAGGTTGGTGTGTCCATCTTCGCGATGTAGATATTGGTCGCCTTGCTGGCCGTATCGCGGCCGCGCTGCGTCCAGACCAGATAGCGCTGGCCACGCAATTCGAAGGTAGTGGCGTCCAGCGAGAAGGACTCCCAGCCGGTCTTCAGCTGGCCGCGCTCGACCCACTCCCCCTTGAATGGATCGGGCGAACTGTTCTCCAGCACATACAGGCGGATTTCCCAGATCGCGTCGGCGCGTCCGGCTGTGAAGTAGATGTACCACTTGCCATTGATGCGATGCAGCTCCGGCGCCCAGATATGCGCCCCCATCTCGCCACTGGCATGCTTGCGCCACACGACCTGCGGCGTCGCGGCACCGAGATCGTTGAGCGTGCGGGCACGCCGCAATTCGATACGATCGTATTCGGGAACGGTGGCGGTGAAATAATAAAAGCCGTCCTGCTGCAGGACGACTTGCGGGTCGGCGCGCTGGAGCACCAGGGGATTATTGAATGCCGGATCGGCAGGGAGCGCGCACGCCCTCCCCGCCGCCAGCACCGCCAGCAGAACTGCTGCGAGAAAACGCAGCAGCGCGGGGAAGCGTGCAACCATCTAAGTCCTCAGTTTTTGTACGACAGGCTCACGAAATAGCGGCGTCCCGAGAAGGCCAGTTCGTTCACGCGGAACAGGTCGCCCGCGTCGGTAATCTGAGCCTCGTCGGTCAGATTTTTGCCTTCAACTGAGAAGGTCCAGTGCTGGTTCAAGCGGTACTGGAACTTCGCGTCCAGGAAACCGGTTTTCTCCTGGAAGTTCGGATTGCCCGACACGTCATTGACACCAGTATAGAAGCGGTCACGATAGGTGTAGGCCAGGCGCGCATTATATTTGTCGCGATCGTACCACAGCGCTACGTTGTAGCTATTCTTCGACAGGCCAGGATATGGCAGCGCGGTGCCATCCAGAGGATTGGTCAGCTCTGTGCCCGGCGCGAACTTGAAGGTCATGCGGGTGTAGTTCGTGTCGATGCCGAAGCCGCTCAGCCAGCCTGGCAGCATGGTCAGTGCGGTACGTGCCGTCAGCTCCACGCCCTTGGTCGTTGCGCCCTTGCCGTTGATCGGCTGGGTCACGTCGAACAGGTTGCCGTCGCCGAACAGGTTGACGTTCTTCACCAAAGCGGCATTGACGATGTAGCTGGTGATCTCTTTCTTGAAGAAGCCTGCGCTTATCTGGGTATCGGCGCTTGGGTAATATTCCAGGCTCAGGTCCGTGTTGGTGGCGCGGTATGGCTTCAGGTCCGGATTACCGGCCTTGCAATCGTCCGTGCCGTCGCCGCCGAATTGCGGATTGCCGCTGCCCGCGGTACAAGTCGCATTAGGCACCAGCAGGTCGATCGACGGACGCGCCATCACCTTGCCCCAGCCCACACGCGCCAGGAAGGAATCCGGAATCAGCCACATTGCCGCGTTCACGCTTGGCATCCAGTCGTGGTAAGTATTCTCCACGGTGGCGATACCGTTCGTCACTACGCGGTCGGTGTAAGTGGAGCTACCCGGCGAATTTTCCGTGCGCACCTGGTACTTCGCCAGACCGGTCGAGCGCTCCTGCGTCCGGGTATAACGGATGCCGATGTTACCGAAGATCTGGCGCTCGCCGACTTCGGTGCTGAAGTCCAGACGGCTGTAGCCCGCGGTGATGCGCTCGTCCGCCGAGTAAGCCGGAATCTGCGGATAGGTCTTACCGTCGCTGCCTGGCGCGTTATACAGATTGGCGTAGTTGAAGTGCGAGGTATCGAAGTATGGCACCGCACTGCTGTAGAC
>NZ_JBFRDW010000683.1:0-3144 GCF_052113985.1 Pseudoduganella sp. RAF53_2
GAGCAGGATATTGGTCTTCACGTCATGCAGCATGTCCTGCACGAAGTCCGTCAGGCCGATCTTCTTGGCGACCCAGCGGCCGGTGGATGGCATCACCTGCATCAGGCCCGAGGCACCCACGCCCGATTGCGCATCCATGATGAAGCGCGATTCCTGGCGGATCAGGCCATACACCCAGGCGCGATCCAGTCCCAGTGTGCTGGTGGTGGGCTGCATGATGTCGTCATGCGGCACGGGATAGCGGTGCGTGTAGTCGGCCTGCACGCGCGTCTTTTCGGACGTGTACACCATGCGGTCGAGGATGTGATTCTGGCGCGCGAATTCGGCAGCAGCGATCAGCTCACGCTCGCTCAACTTGCGCGTTTCCCAGTTCCACTCGCGCGTTCCTTCGAAACGCAGGCGCATGCTGAAGAACTTGAGCGCGCGCTGCAGGCCCTGGTTGGTGGAAATGGCTGCCAATTCAAATGGCGTCGGCGGCGCGCCCGGCGGCGGAATCGTCACCAGCTGGCCCAGTTCTTCCGCGGACAGCAGGCTGTAATAGTCGTTCCCGGTCGAGATGCTGCGGTACAGCGCCAGCGCTTCCGGCGCAGTGCGGCCATCCTGCGCGGCGATGGCGCGAGCGTTCCAGTAAATCCAGGTCGGGTCGCTGCGCAGCGATTGCGGCATGGCGGCGATCGTGGCGCGCACCGTCTTCCAGTCCTGGCTGCGCAGTGCGATGCGCGCCTTCCATTGAACCTGGTCAATCGACAGCGGAGCGCCGGACGACTTCTGCCAGTATTCCGCAGTCTCCGGCGCCAGCGAATACGAGGCCTGCAGCGCGACGTTGGCCCAGCCGATCGCGCGCTCCTGCGGCGTCAGTTTCGGCGCGTTTTTGTTCAGCGCCATCACGGCCAGTTTCAGGCTGGTCTTGGCGCCGCGGCCTACCGCGACCAGGAAAGTCTCGTGATCGGCGCGGCTGCTGCCGGCGCCCTTCGCCATTGCGATAGTGGGCAGGTCGATGGCTTGCGCGATCTTCTTGTCGGAGCCGTTCAGCAGCATGATGGCGCGGCGTGCCGGACCGGTGGCGTTGGTTTCGCCGGCCAGGCGCACCTGCGTCCACACATCTTCGTCCTTGAACTGGCCGGTCTGGTAGAGCGATGCGATCAGCGAACCGCAGGCCTCGCCGTAAAAAGGCGGATAGACCAGCAGCGCGCGCGCATCGGCCGCCACGTTCTGCCCTTTGGTCAGGCGCGACAACAGGTTGTAGCACTTGACCTGGGTATCGTCCTGCAGCAAGAACTGCGGATACTGCTCATCGAAGGTGGCCCACTCGCGCTTGCGGCCCAGGTCCAGCAGCCAGTCGTTGCGCAGGCGGTCGGCAATCGCGCTGCCTTCGTAGCGTTTCAGGAAGTCGCGTATCTCGGCGTTCGTGGCGTCCTTGAAATGGGATTTCAGCCGATAATAGTCGACATAAGAAGGGATGCTGTAATTGGTCAGCTGGGCGCCATAGAATTCGGCCTTGGCTGCATCATCGCGGCGCACGGAATCGCGCAGCAGAAGGAATGCGTCGTCTTCCTTGCGTGTATCGCTTGCGGTATCCTGCGCGCAGGCCAGATTCACGGTGACGCTTGCGGTCACCATCAGTGCGCCGGCTATCCATTTCGACAGGGAAATCAATCTACGACTCTCAATGTAATTCACGATATGACCAGCGCACCTAGAATACCACGCAACCCCGCCGAGCTACCAGCCTCCAGCGCACAGACTAAGACGGAATTAAGGCGTTCCTTATTGGCCGAACGCCGCGCCATTCCGGCCGAAACGCGGCAGCAGTGGGACCATGGGCTGTGTGCCAACATCGTGACATGGTGGCAAGGCAGCGGTGTCGATGCGCTCGGCGTTTACTGGCCTTTGCGCGATGAGCCCGACCTGCATGCGGCTTACGCTGAACTGGCGCGGCTTGGCGTGCGCCTGCTGCTGCCGGTCGTGGTGCAGCGCGACGCGCCGCTGGAATTCGCATCGTGGGAAATCGGCGAGACGATGGTGAAGGATGGCATGGGCGTGGCGGTGCCGGCCCATCTGCGCATTGAGCCTTATCCGCCGGCCCTGCTGGTGCCTTGCCTCGGCTTTAATGCGGGTGGTTTCAGGCTGGGATATGGCGGCGGTTTCTACGACCGCACGCTGGCAAAGGAACCACGCCCCGCAACAGTGGGCRTGGCGTACAGCTGCCTTGAGGTGGAGTTTGGCGTCGATAACCACGATATCGCGCTGGATATCGTGATCACCGAACAGGCTTAAACCAGCTGCTGCCAGATCGCGGTTGTGGCCGCGGCCTGGTTCATCGAGTAGAAGTGCAGGCCCGGTGCGCCGCCTTCCAGCAGGCGTTCGCACAGTTCCGTGACCACGTCCTGGCCGAAGGCCTTGATCGATGCGCTGTCATCGCCAAACGACGCCAGCTTCAAACGCACCCAGCGCGGGATCTCCGCGCCGCACATATCCGAGAAGCGCATCAGCTGGGTGTAATTCGTGATCGGCATGATGCCCGCCACGATCGGCACGTCCACACCCTGCTTCTGCGCCTGCTCCACGAAATGGAAGTAAGCGTCGGCATTGTAGAAGTATTGCGTGATGGCCGCGTTGGCTCCGGCCTTCACCTTGCGCACGAAGGCTTGCATATCGTCTTGCGGCGAGCGCGCTTGCGGGTGCACTTCGGGATAGGCCGCCACTTCGATGTGGAACCAGTCGCCCGTTTCGGCGCGCACGAATTCCACCAGCTCGTTCGCATAGCGGAATTCACCCATGCCGCCGTAGCCGCTCGGCAGGTCGCCGCGCAGCGCCACCAGGCGCTTGATGCCATGCGATTTGTACTGCTGCAGCACGGCGCGGATCGAGTCGCGCGAGCCGCCCACGCAGGACAGGTGCGGCGCCGCTTCTTCACCGGCGGCCATGATTTCGAGGACGGTGTCCAGCGTGCCTTGCTGGGTCGAGCCGCCGGCGCCGAAGGTCACGGAAAAATATTTGGGATGCAGCTCGGACAGTTTGGCGCGCGTGGCGCGCAGCTTTTCTGCCCCTTCCGCCGTCTTGGGCGGGAAGAATTCGATACTGAAATTATGGTTAGCCATTGTCGTCTTTGAGCAGGAGTGTGGACAAGGCCCAGGAGATCAC
>NZ_JBFRDW010000684.1:0-3133 GCF_052113985.1 Pseudoduganella sp. RAF53_2
AGAACATGGTGGCCAGGCTGTCCGCGCACGGCGCCTTCGCCGGCAATCTGGATCGCCTGCGCATGTGTTCCGACTGCCGCGTGATCGACATGATGCAGCCGGCGAAAGAAGTGTCCATCCTGGAGGTCAAGCGTCAATGAATGAAATGAGCCTGCATTTCGAACGCAAGGATGAGGGTGAGGAAGCCGCGCGCGCTGAGCTGTATGCGGTGCTGGCCATGCTGTTCTATGCCCCGCCGATGCAGGACCTGCTGGACGAAATCGGGCCGACGCCGGTGGAGGGCGACGGCATCCTGGTGGAAGCCTGGCGCGGCCTGCAGCAAGCCTGCCGCGACACCAGCGCAGACCAGGCGCGCGACGAATACGAAACACTGTTCATCGGCGTCGRCAAGCCGGAGCTCTTCCTGTACGGTTCCTACTACCTGTCCGGCTTCATGATGGAAAAGCCGCTGGCCAATCTGCGCGCCGACCTGGCGCAACTCGGCGTAGAACGGGTGGACGATATGCCTGAGAGCGAAGACCACTTCGCTGCCCTGTGCGACGTCATGCGCTTCCTGATCACCTCGGAGGAAGTGCTGCATGGCAGCATAGCAACGCAGAAGGAATTCTTTACGACCCATATCCAGCCCTGGGCGGACCGCATGTGCGACGCGATCCGCCATCATCCGCAGGCGCGCTTTTACCGCGCCGTGGCGGCGTTAGCCCAGGCATTCATCGCCGTGGAAGCGCAGGCGTTTGATATGAGTTGAGCAGTAAGCGCGTCACTTATAAAAGTGTGCTAATGTAAATTAGTTATCTTTAGAAGCAAGGCATCTTCCCTGACAAGGAGACCGTGATGTCCACGCAATCGAAGACTGGCCGCAGGACCTTTTTTGCCGGATTGGGCGCAGTCGCCGCCGCCGGCGTCGCGGCAAAACTGGCTTCCCGCCCCGCTGAAACGGAAGCCGCACCGGAACCCGCAGATCCGCCGGGTCCGGGCTACCGAGTGACCGAACATATCAAGAAGTATTACCGCACCACCAAAATATAAAGTGGGGAGGGGAACATCATGCTCTTGACGCGTAAGGGGCCTGCGGGCCAGCGTTCGTCCGGACGATTTGCGGCCAGCCTGGGCGACAGCCTGTCGCGCGCGCTGCCGACCATGGACCGCCGCGCATTTCTGAAGCGCTCCGGCATTGGTGTCGGCGTCGGCCTGGCAGCCACGCAATTCCAGCTGGTGCGCAAGGCGCAGGCCAAGGATGAAGCGGCGGCCGCTTCCAAACCCGTGGTGCGGCGTACCGTATGCTCGCACTGCTCGGTGGGCTGCTCGGTCGATGCGATCGTGGAGAATGGCGTGTGGGTGCGCCAGGAGCCGGTATTCGATTCGCCCATCAATCTCGGTTCGCACTGCGCAAAAGGCGCGGCGCTGCGCGAGCACGGACATGGCGAGCATCGCCTGAAATACCCGATGAAGCTGGTGGATGGCAAATACCAGCGCATCAGCTGGGACCAGGCGCTGAAAGAAGTATCGGAAAAGCTGCTGGCCATGAAGAAGGCGAATGGCCCGGATTCGGTGTTCTTCGTCGGCTCGTCCAAGCACAATAATGAGCAGTCGGCGCTGCTGCGCAAATTCGTGTCCTTCTTCGGCACCAATAACTGCGATCACCAGGCGCGCATCTGCCACTCGACCACGGTGGCGGGTGTGGCGAACACCTGGGGCTACGGCGCCATGACCAACAGCTACAACGATATGCAGAACTCGAAAGCTGCCATGTATATCGGTTCGAATGCTGCGGAGGCGCACCCGGTGTCGATGCTGCACATGCTGCATTCGAAGGAAACCGGCTGCAAGATGATCGTGGTCGATCCGCGCTTCACGCGTACGGCGGCCAAGGCCGACCACTACATCCGCATCCGTTCCGGCTCGGACATTCCCTTCCTGTACGGGATGCTGTGGCATATCTTCAAGAACGGCTGGGAAGACAAGGAATACATCAAGGCCCGCGTATTCGGCATGGACAAGGTGCGCGAGGAAGTCGCCAAGTGGACGCCGGACAAAGTCGAGGAAGCGTGCGGCGTGCCCGAAGCCGAGGTGCTGTACGCGGCCGAGACCATGGCCAAGAACCGTCCCTCCACGGTCGTGTGGTGTATGGGCCAGACCCAGCACAGCATCGGCAACRCCATCGTGCGCGCATCCTGCATCCTGCAGCTGGCGCTGGGCAATGTGGGCGTGAGCGGCGGCGGCACCAATATCTTCCGCGGCCACGACAATGTGCAGGGCGCCACCGACGTAGGGCCGAACCCGGATTCGCTGCCGGCCTACTACGGCCTGGCCACCGGCGCCTGGAAGCACTGGTGCAATGTGTGGGGCGTCGATTACGAATGGGTGAAAGCCCAGTTTGCATCGCAGGCCATGATGGAAAAATCCGGCACCACGGTGTCGCGCTGGGTCGACGCGGTGCTGGAAAAGAATGAGCTGATCGACCAGGACAGCAATGTGAAGGCGATGGTGTTCTGGGGCCACGCGCCGAACTCGCAGACGCGCGGTCTGGAAATGAAGAAGGCTTTCGACAAGCTGGATCTGCTGGTGGTAATCGACCCGTATCCATCGGCGACTGCCGCCATGGCCGCCATGAAAGTGGAGGGCCAGGAAGTCAATCCGAACCGCGCCGTCTACCTGCTGCCGGCTGCAACCCAGTTCGAAACTTCCGGCTCGGTGACCGCATCCAACCGCTCGCTCCAGTGGCGTGAAAAAGTGATCGAACCGCTGTTCGAATCGCGCACCGACCACATGATCATGTATCAGCTGGCGGAAAAGCTGGGCTTCGGCAAGCAGCTGGTGGCCAAGCTGAAACTGGTGCCGGGCAAGGGCGGCATGATGGAGCCGGAACCGGAATCCATGCTGGTCGAGATCAACCGCGGCAGCTGGACCATCGGCTACACGGGCCAGTCGCCGGAGCGCTTGAAGTCGCACATGCGCAATATGCATATGTTCGACGTGAAGACCCTGCGCTGCAAAGGCGGCAAGGACCCGATCACCGGCTACGACCTCACCGGCGACTATTTTGGCCTGCCGTGGCCTTGCTACGGCACGCCGGAACTCAAGCATCCCGGCTCGGCCAATCTGTACGACACCAGTAAGCACGTGATGGATG
>NZ_JBFRDW010000685.1:0-3124 GCF_052113985.1 Pseudoduganella sp. RAF53_2
GGTTGGTATATTCTTTGCCATGGTTGCAGGGAACTAGTTCCGACGGCATGTTCTTATACCATGGGATGTCAATGCCGTGCAGTGGCTATATCGCCGGAGACCAGACAAATCCGACTACCACCTTTAGATAGATATTCAGTCGTCGAGTTAGTTGGGCGTGGCCCACTTAGCACCAATGGCTGAGCTTTTACTGGGGGACAAGACTAATGTATGCGAAGGTCCGCAAAGGGGTGCGGATTCAACCGGTCGACGCAACACACTGGTGAAATCGTTGAGCCGGCGTTTCGTAGTCTAGCGTTTTTCGCGGCCGTTCGTTTAGGCGATTAGCCACGGCATCCAGTTGCCCCTGAGAGTAATTCGACAGATCCAAGCCCTTAGGGAAATACTGCCTCAGCAGGCCATTAGTATTCTCGTTTGATCCACGCTGCCAAGGATTCTGCGGGTCGCAAAAATAGACTTGAATGTCGGTGGCCAGTTTGAAGCGCTTGTGATCAGCTAACTCCTTACCTCGATCCCACGTCAGCGACTTGTAGAGTTCCTGTGGCAGCTTCATGGCGTGCTGGATCAAGGCATTCACAACGGTTTCAGTATCTTTGCCCGTGACTTTCACCAGCATCACATAGCGCGTTTTGCGCTCAACCAATGTGACGATCTGGCTGTTATGGCTGCCGAATAGCAGGTCGCCTTCCCAATGCCCAGGCACGGCTCGATCTTCCGCTGTGGCTGGGCGTTCACTAATTGACACCGCATCGCTGATCCGGCCGTGATCCTCAGTCTTCATGGTGTGATGGCGAGAGCGGCGCATGGCCCTGGTGCGTCGCAAATGCTCAAGCAGTTCCTTCTTCAAGGCGCCACGAGCTTGGATATAGAGGCTGCGGTAGATTGTCTCGTGTGACACTTGATGCGCCTCATCGCCAGGGTAAGTGTGCTTGAGCCAACCGGCAATTTGCTCGGGAGACCACTGCAGTTGGAGTTTCTCGGCCACAATGTTAGCCAGCTCCAAGTTCACTGCCAGTCTACAGCGCTTCGGACACCTTGCTCGGTCCCAGGCACACCTGTCGGCTTGATGCGCGCGATAGCATGCCTGCCCACCGTTACGTTTGATTTCCCGACTGATCGTCGAAGGTGCTCTGCCAAGAAAAGCCGCGATGGACCGAAGGGATGCGCCCGCCACCAAGGAACGTGATATCTCTTCTCGTTCGGATGAGGTCAGTGCCAACCGGGAGCGGCACCGTTCAGCTGGGCGAATGCCACCGGTGACGGCCAGAATACCCTGTACCGATGAGTGACTTCGGCCAAACATTTGAGCGATATGCTGGAGAGAATCACCTTGCCGCCAGCGCTCCCACATCATTGCTCTCTGGCTTTCAGTGTAATGAATCCGGGGCTTGTTTTTCATCGCAACACTCCTCCTGCCAAAGCAGTTTATAGTGTTGCGTCGATCGGTTGAATCCGCAGGCGACAGCGGGCTTCTCATGCTCTAACTATATAGTGGTTGAAACAGTCGCCCGAATCGTCGTCGCGCTTATGCGAAAGTTGTAACGATGAACTCGATAAAGCTGGCTAGTTTTGGGGAAGGCCGTCGATCTGCGAGGTAGACCAGGTGCATGGGGCGTGCTGGCGTGTCGTAGTCTGACAAAACGCGCACTAGCCGTCCTGCCATCACATCGTCGCCGACCAGCACCGCCGGCTGCATGATGATGCCAAGGCCAGCGAGCGCGGCCATTCGAAGCGCTTGACCGTTGTTGGTAGTCATTTGGCCTTTCACGTGTACTTGCTCGGTTTGTCCTCCACGGCGCAACCGCCAGACATTCTTTTTGCCCCAATACGCAAATCCCAGACATTCGTGCGCCGTTAAATCCTGCAAGCTTTCCGGTTTTCCTCTGGATTCCAGATAAGCGGGCGCGGCGCACAGCCACATTTCATATGGGGCGAGGGTTTTGGCTATGAGTCCGGAGTCGGGCAGGGTGCCAATCCGGATTGCGGCTTCGTAACCCGATTCCACCAAATCGACTACCTGGTCCGATAACGTCAGGTCCAATTCGACTTGGGGATGTTGCCGCAGATAGTTCGCCATGGCGGTCGCCAGGCGCGCGCTGCCAAACGACACCGGGGCGTGGACTCGGAGCAAGCCGCGCGGGGCGGCGCGCATTTCGTCGGCGCAGGCGTCGGCCGCTGCGGCGTCAGCCAGCAACTGCTTACAGCGGTGGTAATAAATCTGGCCCACTTCGGTGAGCGATTGCTGGCGCGTGGTCCGGTTCAGCAAGCGGGCGCCGACACGCTCTTCGAGGAAGCGCACATGCTTGCCGACCATGGTGGCCGAGATGCCGAAGGCTCGCGCGGCCTCGGTGAAACTGCGCAAATCCACCGCGGCGACGAACACCGACATGCTGGTGAAACGATCAAGCATTACGCACCCTTGGTTTTAAGTGTTATCACTGGGTGCTAGTTTATCAATTGGGGATTCATTGCGATACTGGGGCCATGCGTAATTGACGCAGTCAGATCAAGGAGAAGCAAGATGTCAAACGTCAGTCCTCTTCGCCGCCGTGGCCTCGAATTGCTCGACCAACTTCACGGCTCCCATGCCGGCGCTGCAATGGTCGCCGAAATGCAGGAAATTTGCCCGCCGTTTGCGGACATGTCGATTGACTGGGCCATCGGCACGATCATGGATCGCCCCGGCCTGGACCTGAAGACGCGCGAACTGATCCTGGTCGCATCCTGTGTGACGCTGGGACATGCCTTACCTCAGCTGCGCGCTCACGCGGAAGCTGCGCTCAAGGTCGGCGCGACCAGGGAGCAAATCGTCGAAACTATTCTCCAACTGGTGTTTTACGCAGGCGGGCCTGCGGTACGGAATTCGCTGGTGTATTTGAAGGATGTGTTCGCGGGGGCCGATGCAAACGAGGGCATTGGGCGCTGATACCACCGGGGCAGGCCATTCACTGGTCTGAGAAACTACCCTTTGCCCGCCGGGCAAGTACCCGATCAAGCGCATTGGCGAAATTTTGGCGGTCGCCGTGGCTGAAGGCTGCCGGGCCGCCAGTATCAACGCCGGCACCGCGCAGCTCTTCCATGAACGCCCGCATGGTCAGTTGTTGAGCAATCGTATCCTTGGTGT
>NZ_JBFRDW010000686.1:0-3116 GCF_052113985.1 Pseudoduganella sp. RAF53_2
CTTCCTGTACCAGGACCTGTTCTACGGCGCACTGCAGCAAGGCCGTCTGGAACACGCGACCCTGGCCATGATGGCGCAGTTCGGCGATGCCCTGCGGGCGCACAGCGGTCCGGCCCGTGCCGTGGTCACGCCAGCCGAACAAGGCGGCGAAGGCATGCTGCGTGTCGAGCTGTTCGACGGCGACACGCTGCTGGCTTCCGCCGGCCGCCCATTTGACGCGGGCAGCGATCTGGAAGCGGAACTCGACGACCTGCGCGATGCCCTTTCCACCCTCGGCGTACAGGAAGTCAGCGCCGAATTGACATCACCAAAATAGCCGAGGATACTTGTTTCATGGGGGAGACGCGCCATGAAACATCTGTCAATATTGATTATTGCCGCAGCGCTGGTCACGGGCTGCGCAAGCACCAAGCCGCCGGTGGCCGAAGCGCCGGCAGTCCAGCTATTCAACGATAGTGCTTTCCAGAAGAAGCCGGACAGCGTACTGACGGCCGACCAGATCTTTGCGCTCTCGCCGCAGATGCGCGACTACGTGGCGCAGATCCGTCAGACCCTGCACGGCCGCAATACGCACGAGGCGCTGTTTGAAGCGCTGTACCGCCGCGACCAGCTGCGCATCGAATACGATTCCGAGATCACCCGCACCGCCGCGCAGGCCTTCGATGCGCGCATGGGCAATTGCCTGTCCCTCGTGATCATGACCGCCGCACTGGCCAAGGACCTGGGGCTGGACGTAACGTTCCAGCGGATCACGGGCGAAGACACCTGGAGCCGCGCCGGCAGCCTGTATCTCAACAACGGCCACGTGAACCTGGTGCTGGGCAAACCGGTGATGGACACGCGTCCAGGCCAATATGACCGCGCCTATTACGTGACCATCGACTTCCTGCCGCCAGCCGACGCCGAGCGCCTGGAAAAGGAAGCGATCACACAGCAGACCATCATCGCCATGTTCATGAATAACCGCTCTGCCGAAGCGCTGGTGCAGGGCAGGCTGGACGAGGCTTACTGGTGGGCGCGCGGTGCGATGCAGGCCGATCCCGGCTTCCTGTATTCGTACAACACCATGGCCATCGTTTATCAGCGCCACGACATGCTGGCCGATGCAGAGCGTGTGCTGCGCTTTGCCCTGCAGCGCGATCCGCGCAACACCATCACCATGTTCAACCTGGTACAGGTGCTGAACGGCGAAGGCCTCACAGCCGAAGCCCTGGTGGTCAAAGCGGAGCTGGATCGCCTGGAACCGCAACCGCCCTTCTATTACTTCAACCTGGGCCGCAAAGCCATGGATGAAGGCGATTACCGCAAGGCCCGCGGCCTGTTCGCCCGTGAACTGGAACGTGCGCCCTACTATCACGAGTTCCACTTCTGGATGGCGAAAGCCGCCTTCGAACTGGGTGATTTCAAAACCGCCGACAAGCATATGCGCCTTGCGATGAGCAACAGCACCACGCGCGGCGACCACGATCTGTATGCCGCCAAGCTTGACCGCCTGCGCCTGTATGATAAGGGCCGTCTTCGACCCGAAGCAGGAACTAATTAAATAAGGACCTATGCAACGCCACCACCTGACCCCACTCGCCCTTTCTCTCGCACTGGCTTTTGCAGGCGCCGTCCACGCGGCGCCTGACGACAAGGACAAGCCGGACCTGCGCGCCACCTACACCAAATACGAATTCCGCATCCCGATGCGCGATGGCGCGCGCCTGTTCACGGCGGTCTATGTGCCGAAGGATGCGTCCAGGCCCTATCCCTTCCTGATCCAGCGTACCCCTTACAGCGTGGGCGTGTATCAGGACGGCGAGTCGCATTACGGCGTGGATTACTACCCAAAGAGCTTTGGCCTGCCGCAAGACTTCGCGGACAGCGGCTACATCTTCGTGCGGCAGGATGTGCGCGGGCGCTATATGTCCGAGGGCAAATGGCAGGAGATGACGCCGCATGTGAAAGCCAACAAGGCGGCAGGCGAAGGCAACGAGAGCCAGGACATGCACGACACGGTGGACTGGCTGCTGAAGCACGTGGCCAATAATAACGGCAAGGTCGGTATTTACGGCATCAGCTACCCGGGCTTCTACACCTCGGCCTCGATCATCGACTCGCACCCAGCGATCAAGGCCGCTTCGCCGCAGGCGCCGGTGACGGACCTGTTCATGGGCGACGATTCCTATCACGGCGGCGCCTTCATGTTGTCGGGGAACTTCGACTTCTATTCCTCGTTCACCGAGGAGAAAAATCCAGCGCCGCCGGCCCGCGTGCGCGAGCGCTTCGATTACGGCACGGCGGACAGCTACGATTACTTCCTGCAGCGCCTGACCATGTCCGGCATTCTGGCGGACCTGCAGCCGAAGCAACTGGCCTATCTGAAGCCGACCATCGACCACGACACCTACGACCAGTTCTGGCAGTCGCGCAATATCGCGCCGCACCTGAAGAACATCAAGGCGGCCGTGCTGACCGTCGGTGGCTGGTTCGATGCGGAAGATCCGCAAGGCCCGTTCACCACCTATAACTCGATCCGCAAGAACAACACCGGCATCTTCAACGGCCTGGTGATCGGCCCGTGGACGCACGGCGGCTGGGCAGGCCAGGAAGGCAAGAGCCTGGGCGCGGTGCATTTCGACAGCAAGACCAGCGAATACTTCAACAAGAAGCTGCTGTTCCCCTTCTTCGAACAGAATCTGAAGGATAAGAAGGCCGACAAGCCGATCGCCGAAGTGAACGCCTTCGAAACCGGGACCAATGTCTGGCGCCAGTACGCCACCTGGCCGCCGCAGCAAGCCAAGTCGCAGATGCTGTACTTCGGGGCCAACGGCACGCTGCCGTGGAACCAGCCTTCTGCTGCCGCCGCCGCGTTTGACGAGTATGTGAGCGATCCGCGCAAGCCGGTGCCTTATATCGGCTATCCGGCCACCGGCGTGCCGAAGGAATACATGGTGTCCGACCAGCGCTTTGCCGCTTCACGTCCGGACGTGGTGGTGTACCAGAGCGAAGTGCTGGAAGATGATGTGACCATCGCCGGTCCCGTCACGCCCAAGCTCTTCGTTTCGACCTCCGGTACGGACAGCGACTTCGTGGTGAAGCTGATCGACGTCTATCCGCAGGAGATGCCTTCG
>NZ_JBFRDW010000687.1:0-3110 GCF_052113985.1 Pseudoduganella sp. RAF53_2
GTGCCTGCATAGGCACCGGCATCGTCAAACTTCTGGCCATAGCGCAGGTGGGCCATGGAGAAGCCGATGCGGTTGGCTTCCCAGAACAGCCATTCGCGGCAGCGTTCCAGGCGTTCCTTCGATTCGCCGCCCCATGCGCCGAGATGTTCGGCCATGTGCAGCAGGATGGCGTTCGATTGCACGTACGGTTTGCCGTCGTGGACCAGCAAGGGCACTTCGCAGTATTTGGCCAGGCTGCGGAAGGGCTCCGGGCGATCGGCCCGCGCCAGGCGCAGRTCGATCTCTTGGTACTCGTGCGGCACGCCCGCCACTTCCAGTAGCAGCTTGACCTTGTAGCTGTGGCCGGACTCGCAGTTCCCGTACAGCTGGATCATTAGTGCCAGGTCCTCATCAGGCCCACGGCCAGGCCTTCCAGCGCGAAGTCGTCTTCCGGCGTGACGGTGATGACCTTGAAGTCCGGGTTTTCCGGCAGCAGTTCGACGGTGGAGCCGGATTTGCGGTAGCGCTTTACCGTCACTTCATTGCCGATGCGCGCGACCACGATCTGGCCGTTGCGGGCGCTGTCGGTCTTCTTCACCGCCAGCAGGTCGCCGTCCATGATGCCGATGTCGCGCATCGATTCGCCGCGTACTTTCAGCAGGAAGTCGGGCTTGGACGAGAACAGGTTGGGGTCAACGTTGTAGCTGGTTTCCAGATTTTCCTGCGCCAGGATAGGCGAGCCTGCGGCCACGCGGCCGATCAGCGGCAATGAAACCAGCATGCCGGCGGGTACCTGGGGCAGGGCGTCGTCGTCAGTATGGACGGTGGCGCGGCGCGAGCTGGTTGCTGCGCTGCTTGCCGCACCGGTGCCCGATGCTGCGGCGCCGAAGCTGCCGGTCAGACGGATGCCGCGCGAGGTGCCGGCAGTGATCTCGATGGCGCCCTTGCGCTGCAGGGCTTTCAGGTGTTCTTCGGCAGCGTTGGCGGACTTGAAGCCGAGTTCCGCGGCGATCTCCGCGCGGGTCGGCGGGAAGCCGGTGTTGTCGATCGCGTCCCTGATCAGATTGAGGATTTGTTCTTGACGTGCTGTGAGCTTGATCATGGTACGTGTGCTGTGGATATAGACAGTCTGTATTTTTGTACAGTGTGGACCATAATGCAAGCAAAATTGTTGCATCCTGAGAAAAATTTCGGCTTAATGTCGAAACGACAATGCTCGGAGGACGGGATGGGACGCTATGCTTTCTTGCTCGCTGCTGGTATTGCGCTGTTCGGCGCACTGATTCATTTCCTGGCACCTCTGTTGGGAGCGGAGTGGTACGCGTTCTTCCAGGCGCCGCCTGCCGTGGTCGCCTCGGCGCGCGGCGGCACTGCGCTGGCGCCGCTTGGTTCGGTGGTGATCGGCGGACTGATGCTGTTATGCTCCCTGTACGCACTGGCTGGCACTGGTGCGCGCCGCCTGCGCTGGTTGCCGTTTGTCCCGCAGGCGCAAGGCACGATCGCCGCCGTCTGCCTGCTCCGCGGCCTGCTGCTGGTACCGTCCGTGATCAAATTCCCTTCGCATGTGACCACGTTTGATGTGGTCGCGTCCCTGATCTGGTTTGTGACGGGCGTGGCGTTCGTGATCGGCATCCTCTCGCGCCAGCCGGTGCGAATTCCTTCCTTACCTGAGGGGCAGCCCGGCAACTGACAGCGCCGACGCCGGCGTCTTTTCCTGCACCAGCGCAATGCCGAGCTGCTGTGGCTGGCGATCTGTGGCGGTGTGGCGCAGGGCCAGTGTTTCATCGTCAATCGCACCGAAGCGCACGCGGAGCAAGCCCCGATCTTGAGATGCGGATCGGAAGGCAGTGGCTTCATCCAGTCTGGAACATCGTATAAATCATTTCCCTGTTGTGCGCTCCATTCGTGTCGCGAAAACAATATTGCTCATTCCAGTCGATGACTGCCTGCACATCAGGGAAGAAAAATGCCCCAGCATGCCTGTTCGCCGGCCAGCCAGGCTTGAGGCAAAGCAGGGAGGTGCTTGAGCTGGCTGGGAAAAAGTGGTATATTTGCGGGCTTACCTCTTCCCACACCTGTCTTGACGCCAGGGTGGGCTATTTTCACAGTCCTTAAGGGAGTTTACATGCGTCACTACGAAATCGTATTTATCGTCCATCCGGACCAAAGCGAGCAAGTGCCCGCGATGATCGAACGTTACAAGACCAGCGTGACCTCGCGCGGCGGTAACGTGCACCGCGTGGAAGATTGGGGCCGCCGTCAAATGGCGTACTCGATCCAGAAGCTGGCCAAGGCACACTACATCTGCATGAACATCGAGTGCGACAACGAGACTCTGGTCGAACTGGAAACCGCATTCAAATTCAATGATGCCGTGCTGCGTCACCTGACCGTCAAGATGAAGAAAGCGGAAACCGCTCCTTCGCCAATGATGAAGTCGGTTCAGCGTGAAGACGCGGCCAAGAGCCATCGCGCCGAAGCACCAGCAGCTCCTGCAGCGGCCTAAGTCCTGATCAGGAAGAAGGTCTGAACCAGCTACGAGTCATTGCCCTCATCACCGAACGGGACAGCGTCCGCTACACCCCGGCCGGTCTGCCGATTGTGAATGCAGTATTGCAGCACAGTTCGCAACAGATGGAGGCAGGCATCGCCAGACTGGCCGAGTTTGAGATCCCCGCCGTTGCGGCAGGCGATATCAGCAAACGGTTCAGTGAAGCGACCCTCGGCGGCATCTATGAGTTCACCGGATTCCTGGCCAAGAAAAACCGCAATAGCAGAACCCTGGTATTTCACATCATTGATTTTCGTACCGTCTGAGACGGTGCAATTTTTAGATACAGGAGCCTAAAATGGCATTCGGTAAAAAGTTCGACAAAAACAAGCTCAAGCTGAAAGAAAAGCGCAAGCAGCAAAACCCTCTGTTCAAGCGCAAGAAGTTCTGCCGCTTCACCGCCGCTGGCGTTGAGCAAGTGGACTACAAAGATGTAGACACCCTGAAAGACTTCATCCAGGAAAACGGCAAGATCATGCCAGCACGCCTGACCGGCACCAAGGCGCACTACCAGCGTCAAGTTGACACCGCTATCAAGCGCGCCCGCTACCTGGCCCTGCTGCCATACACCGATCTGCAC
>NZ_JBFRDW010000688.1:0-3100 GCF_052113985.1 Pseudoduganella sp. RAF53_2
CCATTAGGTTGCATTGGAATTACGACCCATCCAGATATAAACATCATCTCGAAAGCATTGAGGAGTTCCCGAGATGGAGTGATGAACAGTTGTTATCTCTTATCGTCATCGATTCCAACCTTCCATGGCGACTTAAGCGTACGTTTGGCACTGTCAGTAGCGCCAAATCTCACTTAGACGTAATGTTCAGGATCGCCAAGCGCGGCGGCGATATCCGAGGGACTAATGAAGATCAAGAGGCAGCAAAACTTCTACAAACGGCAAGCGAAGCTTTGGCTGAAATTTTGCGACAAATTGAAACAGCAATGCCAGCGCATTGATACGTGGTGATAACCTCCGGACGATCTAATTGCTCAACTTCGTCAACTTTGCGGCGAGATCATGAGGCAGCACATTCGGACAAGCTAGTTGGATCTCCCGAAGGAAGTTCACGCACAAATCAGGAGATTTCTTCCCAGGCGCTTGTAACACGCCATCGGCTAGAGTCATCTCAGGTGAAACTAGATGCGCGCGCTGCAATGCTTGTGCGGCGTCCAGTTGATCGCTAAGGCCCTGCATCGCGCAAGTCTTCACTCCTGCTCCTTGAAGGTAGTGCACCCGGGAAGGCGGTAGTGGGCACTGTAGCGGATCGAGCGTAAGGAAGATATCCACGCCTTCGGCCAAAACTTCAGCCCGTCCTGCTTCAAACGCGCGGTGTTCAGTAAATACTGCAAGCAGGCTCAGGCCGCTGACGACTGCAAAGCCACCAATAAAAGCGGGCCTCTTGATTGAAGAAAAGTCCCCAAGCAAAAAAAGAGTACCGGTCAGCATGCCAGCTACAAGATACTCGACCGCGCTAACCCAATGTTGCTGSAAGATCTGCGAAATCGATAACGCGATGCCGCACAAAATTGCTGCCCCCGCCATAATTTTTTTAAACATCGCTCTCCTCTCAAAAGTAGCATTGCTGCGCAGAGTATTAGTAGTTCGAACTACGCCGTAACTTGAGCAAGTCATTGGTCGAGTGAGGTGCCTGGCCGGAGGGCAGCGTTTGTCATTGCAGATTATTCGCCTTCAGTATTCGTGCGAACGTTCAGTTTCCACTGAACTGGCCCCTGGCCGGTTGGGTGTTGATGGTGGTTTTGTGGCGGGAACGGGTCTCCCTTGTTGCAGGTGACCTCCTTCTTACATCCGACGCATTTGTAAATTCCGGACATCGGAACGGTACTCCCGGGGTTGTGTTTTTGGTTCCACCATTCACCGCCACTGCTTTTCGTCAGACTAGATTGGTCAAGATACCAAGACATTGAAATCTCCTATAGAAATCGTTGAAAAAAGTAACGCGGCAGCTTTTGACGATACGGATACAGCAATTAGAGGGTGACAAGAAAGTCGTCCGAAACACGATGAAGATTGCTCTTCATTTCGTCATCTCAAGCAGTATCCCTGATGAGACTGAGCTTGCAGTCGATTGATTTTGCAATCTCCAAAACTTCTTCAGTTGGTATCTGGCGAAGCACTTCCTTGGAGTTCAAATCAACGACTTTAACGACTAAGATTTTTGTGTCGCTGTCGATGGAGAACTCCAGGTCTAACGCCTTCTCGTGCGCAGCCTTGTTCAGCTTGGATACGGCCTTCGTGATCTCAGTCGAAGCCGGTGTGGGAGTACCGTCATTGACGGCGTTATCAATTCCAGGTGAGGGACTTCCACTCGAAGCAGGCTCCCAACCTTGTCGGAGACTGACTTCGTTCGAGTTTGGACGTTCTACAATCTGGTTGGACTTACTTGTTATCGAATCGACGCTCATGATGCTTCCCGTGTGCATAAGCCCCGGCCTGCCTAACGGCATACCGGGGTGATAATTACGAGATATGTGATCCCATCACATAAACCGGCGATACTGGATTAGCCGCGTAGCAGGGACAGGACACCGTTAGGCAACGAGTTGGCTTGTGCCAGCATTGCAGTACCAGCTTGTTGCAGAATCTGACCGCGGGTCATGTTGGCGGTTTCAGACGCGAAATCAGTATCTTGGATTCGGCTACGAGACGCGGACAGATTTTCAGAAGTCGTTTGCAGATTTGAGATCGTGGAAGCGAAACGGTTCTGGATCGCACCCAAGGATGCACGGTTGCTGTTAATTGAGTTCAGTGCCGAGTCGATGGTCTTCAAGGCGGCGTTGGCACCGTCCACGGTCGACACGTCAATTTTGGCTACGGACTGCAGGTCGGAACCGGTAGCAGCGCCAACAATCTTGCCGGCACCGACGCTACTTGACAGGGTAAAGCCGCTGTCGGACGAGAAGTCAAGCTTGCCGCCAATCGTAGCGAATGTGTTCACCGCGCCGACAGCAATCTTTGCTGCGGCCATAGCTGGACTGTTACCGGAGGCGGGCTGATCTGCACCGCGGATATTGGCCGTTGCCAGCTTGTCAGTCGCGTCGGCGTTGGTGTTTTTGATCTGGATATCGGAGCCGGACGAGTTGGTCAGCTGGATTTCCTTACCGCTTGCACCAGACTTGATCGAGGCCGAGATACCGGTCGTGCCGCTCTGAGCATTAATTGCCTGAGCCAGAGCTGACAAATCGCCGCTTTTGACCTTGGCCGAAATGGTCACGGCCTTTGAGTTAGGATCAGCTTCCAGCGAGTTGTCGCCGCGCAGTTCGAACTGGTAGGAGCCATCCGCCAGGTCAGAGAGATTGGCTTCAGTGGTTGCGGTCGCAGTTACTCCGGAAGTACCGGATTTCGCGTTGACGTTCGCCGCAATCTTTTTCGCGCTGTCGCCGAGAGTGTGGGCGGTATTGGCGCCGTCAGTGATGATGTTGGTGCCCTTGACGTCGACCGTGGTCGACACGCCGTTGCCGGAAGTGAAGGTCAGCGTCTCGTCAGTGATAACGCCGTTCGATTCAGTGGCGTACGCGTCGGACACGAATTTGGCAGCGGTGCTATCGAAGCCGGACTTCATGGTGTTGTTGCCGATATCGGTCGCACGGGCCGACTGCACGCCGATATTGATGGTCTGACCAGAGTTCGCGCCAACCTGGAATTGTGCGGAGGTGAGGGAACCGTCCAGCACGTTCTGACCGTTGAACTGAGTGGTATTGGCCACGCGGTCGAGCTC
>NZ_JBFRDW010000689.1:0-3095 GCF_052113985.1 Pseudoduganella sp. RAF53_2
GGCGGCACCTTCGGCTCCATGCTGTCGACCCCGATCATCAACCCACCACAATCCGCGATCCTGGGCGTTCACGCGACCAAGGACCGCGCTGTCGTGGTTGACGGTCAGATCGTCATCCGTCCGATGAATTACCTGGCAATGTCCTACGACCACCGCATCATCGACGGCCGCGAAGCCGTCMTGGGCCTGGTGGCAATGAAGGAAGCGCTGGAAGATCCTGCACGCCTGCTGCTGGACCTGTAATTCAAACCCACGGCGTAAAACAGGTGGCAGCCACGAGGTGGCTGCCACCAGGTTTCCGCCCCTGGTTTTTTGGCGTAGATCGCAGAAGAGAGGTTTCATGAGCGTCTCGGAAGAAATCAAGCGTCTGCACGAGCTGCATCAGGCTGGTGCTTTGAGCGATGAAGAATTTGCCCGCGCCAAGGAGCGCCTGCTGAACGGCGCCACGCCGGCCGGCGACAAGGACATCGCATCCGAATTCAGCAGCCTGCGCCGCTCGCGCACGGACCGCTGGCTCGGAGGCGTGTGCGGCGGCATCGCGAAAGCGTCCGGCGTGGATTCGTGGATCTGGCGCCTGGTGTTCACACTCTTCACGATTACCTTCGGCTTCGGAGGGGTGATCTATCTCCTGCTATGGATATTCGTCCCTGAGGACGAGATGACTGGATATTAAGACATGAGCAAACAATTTGACGTAGTAGTTATCGGCGCCGGTCCTGGCGGCTACATCGCTGCCATCCGCGCAGCACAACTGGGCTTCTCCGTGGCCTGTATCGACGAGTGGGCGAACGAAAAGGGCGGCCCGGCTCCTGGCGGCACCTGCACCAACGTRGGCTGCATCCCGTCCAAGGCACTGCTGCAATCGTCCGAGCACTACGACCACGCACAGCACAGCTTCAAGGAACACGGCATCAACGTGGAAGGTATCTCCTTCGACGTGGCGCAAATGCTGAAGCGTAAGAACACCGTTGTGAAGCAGAACAACGACGGCATCCTGTTCCTGTTCAAAAAGAACAAGGTGACCTTCTTCCACGGCCGCGGCGCATTCGCCGGCGCTGCTGGCGCTGAAGGCTACCCGATCGCCATCACCGGCACCACCACCGACAGCATCACCGGCAAGCACATCATCGTTGCGACCGGCTCCAATCCGCGTGCATTGCCTGGCGCACCGTTCGACGAGAAACTGATCCTGTCGAACACCGGCGCACTGGCCATCGAATCCGTCCCTGCCAACCTGGGCGTGATCGGCGCCGGCGTGATCGGGCTGGAACTGGGCTCCGTATGGCGCCGTCTGGGCTCCAAGGTCACCGTGCTGGAAGGTCTGCCGACCTTCCTGGGCGCTGTCGACGAGCAGATCGCCAAGGAAGCGCACAAGCTGCTGACCAAGCAGGGCCTGTCCATCAACCTGTCCTGCAAGATCACCAAGGTCGAAGCGGGCAAGGACAATGTGTCGGTTGAATACACCGACGCCGCCGGCGCAGAACAGAAAGTCACCTTCGACAAGCTGATCGTCTCCATCGGCCGCGTTGCCAACACCATCGGCCTGGGCGCCGACAAAGTGGGCCTGGCGACCGACGAGCGCGGCATGATCACCGTGGACGACGACTGCAAGACCAACCTGCCGAACGTATGGGCGATCGGCGACGTGGTGCGCGGCCCGATGCTGGCGCACAAGGCGGAAGAAGAAGCGGTTGCCGTGGCTGAGCGTATCGCCGGCCAGCATGGCCACACCAACTTCAACACCCTGCCGTCCGTGATCTACACCCATCCGGAAATCGCTTCCGTGGGCAAGACCGAGCAGCAGCTGAAGGCTGAAGGCGTGCAGTACAAAGCCGGCACCTTCCCATTCCTGGCGAACGGCCGCGCACGCGCGCTGGGGGACACCAACGGCATGGTGAAGTTCCTGGCCGACGCTAACACCGACGAGATCCTGGGCGTTCACATCGTGGGTCCGATGGCTTCCGAGCTGATCTCCGAAGCGGTTGTTGCGATGGAGTTCAAGGCTTCTTCCGAAGACATCGCTCGCATCTGCCACGCACACCCATCGCTGTCCGAGGCGACCAAGGAAGCTGCGCTGGCCGTTGACAAGCGCACGCTCAACTTCTGATCGGGCAATCGGCGGATCGATGATCCGCCCTACGCAGTGTCGTAGGGCGGGTCATTGACCCGCCGAATTTCATTCATGAACGTCCAAGAGTTCTATCAACACGCGCTCACGCAGCGCGACTTCAAAGCCGACGCCGCGCAGAAGCGTGCCGTCGATCGCCTGCAGCAGTGCTACGACGAATGGGTAGCGTACAAAGCCCAGCGCTCGAACAGCTTCAAACGCCTGATCAACCGTCMGACGCCTCCGCGTGGCGTGTACATGTGGGGCGGAGTAGGGCGCGGCAAATCCTTCCTGATGGATTCCTTCTATTCGGTGGTGCCCCTGGTGCGCAAGACGCGCCTGCACTTCCACGAATTCATGCGCGACGTGCACATGCAGCTGGACGAACTGCGCGGCGTGGAAGATCCGCTGGATGAAGTAGCCAAGCGCATCGCCAAGAAATTCCGCCTGATCTGCTTTGATGAATTTCACGTATCGGATGTGGCCGACGCCATGATCCTGTACAACCTGATGAAGGCGCTGTACGACAATGGCGTGTCCTTCATCATGACTTCGAATTACGAGCCGTCCACGCTGTACCCGGACGGCCTGCACCGCGACCGCATCCTGCCCACCATCGCCCTGCTGAAGGAGAAGATGGATGTGCTGAACGTGGACGCCGGCGTGGACTACCGCGGCCGCGCGCTGGAGCAGGTGGATGCCTATCACACGCCGCTCAACGCCCAGACCGACGCCAAGTTGCGCGACGCTTTTGCCGGCGTTGCTGAAACCGCAGACGAGAACCCGGTCATTACCGTTGAAGGCCGCGAGCTGAAGGCCCTGCGTAAGGCCGGCACGATTATCTGGTTCGATTTCGCGACCCTGTGCGGCGGCCCGCGCTCGCAGAACGACTACCTGGAAATCGCCAGCCGCTTCCATACCGTGATATTGTCCGGGATACCGATGATGTCGGCCGGCCAGTCGTCCGAAGCGCGCCGCTTTACCTGGC
>NZ_JBFRDW010000690.1:0-4879 GCF_052113985.1 Pseudoduganella sp. RAF53_2
GCGCTGGCTCCTGCTGCTCCATCCAGGCCCGCAGCAGCAAGGCGAACAGCGCGGCGGCCAGCTGGCTCAGTACCGCGGTGGCGCCGGGGCGTTCGGATTCCGCCTCGGATTGCAGCACATCCATCAGCGCCCGCAGATTGCGCTGCTCGGCGGTCCGCACCACCATCACGGGCGGCAGGCTGCGCAGCAGCGGTTCCGCGTCCGGGCCAAAGCGAAACTCGCCGCACAGTACGTCCGCCGGCTCACCTTGCCCGCCATTCTCGACCAGCCGCAAGGGATGATCGCCCAGCCGTACCTCGCCCTGTGTCGCCCCGGACAGCTGTCCGCCATAAATCCGATGCGCCTCGCCGCGCGGGAATACCACGATATCGCCCTCCGCCAGCGGCACATCGTCCCGGCCCGCAACCTGAAGCGAGGCTTGGCCCTTGGTCAGCAAATGGTATGGCGCCGTCCCCGCCGCCATGGCCGGATGTTCCAGCACCCAGGGCGCGCCGAAATGGCAGCGCACGTCCAGCGCCGTCTGCGGCGGGTAGAGGGACAGAATTTTGCTGAGAGCATCCATGAGACGATTGGGCAAGTTATTGAAGATTTAAGTCATTCTAAGTCGCATTGGCGAAGCCTACAATTCCTCCATCGAAACTTACTTCTCAAAGGAGAACAACATGTCCCGCCTCTTCAACCAAGCCATCGAACAAGCCACCGGCGAYGCAGCGCAACTGTTTGCAGGCATCAAAAAAGCCGTCGGCAAAGTCCCTAATGCCTACGCCGTCATTGGGAACAACAGCCCGCTGGCCCTGCAAGCCATGCTGACCCTGGAAGCATCCCTCGGCAAAAGCAGCTTGGCCGCCAAAGACCGCGAAATCATCAAACTGGCCGTCAGCCAAACCGCTGGCTGTGACTACTGCCTGGCCGCCCATACGATGATGGGCAAAAAAGCCGGCCTGGGCTCCGACGAAATCCTGGCCGCACGCCATGGCCAGTCCTCCGGCGACGCAAAGGCCGACGCACTCTCGACCTTCGTTCATACCCTGACCACCACCAGCGGCACCCTGTCCGCCGCTGCCGTGGACGCGGTAAAAGCCGTCGGCTACACCGACCAGCAAATCGTGGACATTCTGCTGACCATGTCCAGCATTAACTTCACCAACCTGTTCAACCGCGTGAACGACACAGAAGTGGACTTCCCTGCCGCTCCGTAATCACTTCACCGCCTTGCGGCACTCGGGCACATGGGCATTGAACTGGTCCATGAAGCCCGGATGCCGCGCCAGAAATTGCTTATTGAAAAAGGCGTGCTGCGGCGTGTTCCGCAAGGGCACGATACGGAATGCCTTCGGATCGAGTTTCAGCTCCCGCACCGCCTCTTCCAGCGCCAGATCGGAGCCGAGAATCGCATCGGCCCTACCCGCTGCAAATGCCTGCAGCAGCGCCCTGTCGGTCTGCGGACTCAGCACAACCTTGTAGTTCTCCTGCTCCAGCATCTTCAGCCGGATCGATCCAAAATGCGCCCCCACCGTGGCGCGCTGGCGGAACTCCGCACTCAGCGGGTCGAGCGTGCTGCCTGCGCGCAGATACCAAACCCAGCGCTGCGCCGCGATCGGCGCGCTTTCCGTGGTCCAGCGCGCCCGCTCCGACAGATACGTCCCCGGAAAAAAGCCGTCGATTTCGCCCCGCTCCGCCAGCGCCAGCACGCGCGCCCAGGGCATGGCCTGCATCGTGTAGGGCTGCTCCATCTTGCGCAGCGCACATTCCACAACGCGCACCGCAATGCCGTCGAAGCTGCCATCGGGACGCACAATCGCATACGGCGGCCGTTCCTGAGTTCCGAGGCGAAGCGGCTCAGCCGCATGTAATGGCAGAGTGATCAACAATGCTGTAATAGCTAGCAATTTAGACATTTCCCCAGCTTAGCCCACTTGCCTGGCTCCAGGTCTTTGTAGTGCTCGAAGAAGTGCTGGATCTGCTGCAGACGCAGGTCTTGCAGGTCTTCCGGCTTCTGCCAGTGCTTGTAGATTGGCAGCACTTTGTCGACCGGCACGGCCAGCACTTTGGCGTCCTGACCGGACTCGTCGGTCATCTTCAGCACGCCGATGGCGCGGCAACGCACCACCACGCCGGGGATCAGCGGGAACGGGGTGATGACCAGCACGTCCACCGGATCGCCGTCGTCGGACAGGGTGTTCGGCACATAGCCGTAGTTGCACGGATAGTGCATGGCGGTGCCCATAAAGCGGTCCACGAAGATGGCGCCGGATTCCTTGTCCACTTCGTACTTGATCGGGTCCGCGTTCATCGGGATCTCGATAATCACGTTGAAATCGTTCGGCACATCGCGGCCGGCCGGTACTTTATTCAGGCTCATTTTTTTCCTCGGGTTAATGCGAATTCAGTCAGTAGAACCTTGCAATTATAGCGCCGCGCGCGCCGCTTGTGCGGCGCAGCACGTCACAGGATGGTCGCAAGCGCGCACTGACGATAGTGATTGGCGGCTTCTTCTGGCTGGGACAGGGCTTCGTGCAACTGGGCCAGTTTGAGGTGGGACTCGCGCACCATGCGCGGTTCGGTGGCGTCGGACAGGGCTTGTTCCAGGTAGCGCTGGGCCTTGCCCCACAGTTTCTGCTTCAGGCACAGCGAGCCCAAAGTGAGCGCCAGTTCAGCGTCGGTCGGACGGTCGCRCAGCCAGGCTTCGCAATGTTCGATCTGGGCCAGCAGCGCGGCGGAACCAACCGGCGCGGCCGCGTCACGGTAGGCGCGCACCACGCGGTCGTCCCAGTTCGCGGCCAGGGCTTCTTCGCACACCAGACGCGCTTCGTCGTGCAGCCCACGCTCGTTCRGGGCGGTGGCTGCGCGGCAGGCCACGTATGGCTTCACGCGGTCGGCAGTCGGAATCGTCGCCCACACGCGCTGGATCGACTCGGCATCGTGYATGCTGCTCGCCAGCAGATCGTCATATGCCAGCTCGCGCAGGCGGGCGGACAGTGCCGGGTGCAGGGCTTTGTGCTTGTCCAGCAGCCGCACCAGACGCAGCACTTCCGGCCAGTTCTTGGCCTGCTGGTGCGCCTTCAGCGACAGCTGCAGCGCATGGATATGGCGCTGGCCATTTTCATGCAGCTCGCGCACGGCCTCCAGTGCCGCCTCGGCCTGGTGGTCATCGACCAGCAGTTCGGTGGACGTCATCAGACGCGCAGTCTTCATGCCATTGTCGTTGGCGATGCGGTTCAGCCATTGATCGCGGCGCGCATTCTGACGCATGCGGTGCGCGGCGCGGGCGCCGATCAGCGCGGCCACACCGGCATTTTCAGGCAGTTCGGCGGCACGCAGCGCGGCCTTCTCGGCCTGGCCGAAACGGCCTTCGAACAGGGCTTTCAGCGCATCGCGCAGACCCTTGTTGCCATCGCGTTCGCGCTTGCGCTGGCGGTACTCGGCCACGCGCTGCGGCATGCTGGTGGTAGCGGCAAAAGCGCGCACCAGGAAGTACAGCAACACGAACAGCAGCACTTCCAGCAGTACGAAGAAGTTCAGCGACAGGTCGACACGGTACGGCGGATAAAACAGAACCACATTGCCCGGATTGAAGCGGGCCGTCACGGCGATGCCGATGGCCGCGGCCATCAGGGCGACTAACCAGAGGAATAAGCGCATGGTTTAAGGCTTCGCTTTGTAATTGCGCACGGCGTTCAGGGAATCCGCCAGCGTCGGCATTTCGATCGACAGATTGCTGCCCTGGACCTGGCGCAGCAGCTGCTGCACGGTCTGGGTCTGCTTGGCGCGGGTGTCGAAATACTTGGCCAGAGCTTCCTGCGCCGCCAGCAGGTCGGCGCGGAAGGCGCCTTCATTGCGGGACAGCAGGGCCATACGCGCGTTCAGCAGGCGCAGCTTCAGGTTCTCGCGCAGGAAGTAGGCATGGGTCGGCGACAGCATCAGCGCATCCGGCGAGTCCACCGTGCGCACGCGGATCAGCTGCGTGACTTCGGACCACATATCGGTGCTCCACTCATGCCAGGCGCTCTGCAGGCGCACGCCCCAGGTGTCTTCCGGCGGCGTGACAACCGTTTCCTTGGCCGTGGCGCCCTTGCCTTTCACGGCAGCGGGCTTGATTTTCTTTTCCGGGACAGCCGGGGTGGCGGGCTTTTCGTCGGCCAGCAGCGGCAGATTGTCGATCTGCGCGATCACGTTATCGAGGCGCACGGCCAGGCCCACGTTGTCCACGCTCGGCAGCGCCTTCAGGCGTTCGATGTCCTTGGCGATGGCGCGGCGGATGGTGATGAATTGCGGCTTGTCGGAACGGGACAGGCTGCGGTCCGCGTTCTGCAGTGCGATCAGCGCACCCGGCACATTACCGGCCAGCTGCAACTGCTGGCTGGCGGTGGACAGCACCTGTTCGATCTCCGCCAGCGCCCATTCGTCGCGATTCTTGGACAGGTCCTGGTACAGCTGTTCCAGCGCCAGTTGCTGGCTCTGGGCTTCCTGCTGGCGGCTTTCCAGCAGGCCTACCTTGATTTGCAGTTCCTTGCTCGACTCCTGCGTTGCGCGCACCAGCTGTCCCGTCTCCGCATTGGACGCGTCGCCCTTCTGCAGGCGGCGCGCCATCTCTTCGCGCAGCAGGGTCACGCGCTTGTGCGAAGACCAGGTCTCGGCAGCCAACAGGATGCCGAGCACGATCACCGCAATGGTCAGCGGACGCTGGATCATTTCGGAGAGTGTCGGTTCCCGTAGCGTCGGCGCAGCGGGCGCCGCCGGTGCGGCTGGAGTGGGTTCCACCGTGGGGCCATTCTGCGGGCCCGACTGATTTGGCAAGGTAGGTAAATCGTTCATGGTCGTGATTGTAACGCGGCGAGCAGGCCTTCGTCGCCAGATGCTGTCTGAGTCACCCTATGAC
>NZ_JBFRDW010000691.1:0-3072 GCF_052113985.1 Pseudoduganella sp. RAF53_2
TGGATCTCCTTGACGAAGCTCTGGTCGATCTTGATGGTGTGGATCGGGAAGCGGTGCAGGTAGGACAGCGAGGAATAACCCGTGCCGAAATCGTCGATCGCCACCGATACGCCCAGCTGGCACAGCTTGTTCAACTGCTCGATGGCGTACTGCGGATTGCGGATGCAGATATTCTCGGTAATCTCCACCTCGATCTGCGCCGGCGAAATACCGTAGCGCTGCAGCGCACCGCGCATCTTCTCGAAGAAATCGCCGCGGTCCAAATACTGYGGGGACAGGTTGAGCGACAGGCGGATGGTGTCACCGCCGGCCGCATTCCACATCAGCAGGTCGCGGCATAGCGCGCCGATCATCCAGTCCGAGATCGGCAGCATCAGGCCATTCTCTTCCGCGAACGGCAGGAATTCGCCAGCCGACAGCAGGCCGCGCTGCGGATGGTTCCAGCGCATCAGGCCCTCGGCGCCGATGATGCGGCCGGTGGCCACGTCGATCTGCGGCTGGTAATACATTTCCAGTTCGTTGTGCTCCAGCGCCTTGCGCAGCGACTGTTCCAGCGCAATCTTCTGGTGCGACATGTCCTGCATCGAGGAGTGGTAGAAGCTGTGGCCGTTCTTGCCCAGCGCCTTCACCTGGTACATGGCGATGTCGGCATGGCGCAGCAGTTCCTCGATGCTCTCGCCGTCGCCCGGATAGATAGCGATACCGATGGAGGCCGAGATGTGCACGATGTGGCCGTCCAGATCGAAAGGCTTCTGCAGCACTTCCAGGAACTTGTCGGCGATCGCTTTCGCATCGGCGCGGTCGCGCAGCTCCGGCAGCACGATGGTGAATTCGTCACCGCCCTGGCGCGCCAGCGTGTCGCCCTTGCGCAGGCATTCCTTCAGGCGCAGCGCGGCTTGCTGCAGCAGCTCGTCGCCCTTCACGTGGCCCAGCGTGTCGTTGACCAGCTTGAAGCGGTCCAGGTCGACGAACATCACCGCCAGTTCGGTCAGCTTGCGCTTGGCCTGGATCACGGCCAGTCCCAGGCGGTCCTTGAACAGCATGCGGTTCGGCAGGTCGGTCAGGATGTCGTGGTAGGCCTGGTAGGAAATCATCTCCTCGGCGCGCTTGCGGTCCGTGATGTCGCGCGCCACACCGTAAGTGCCGAAGAATTCGTGCTTCTCCACTTCCGCGCCCGGCACGTGCATGCCGATCGCATTCAGCGAGATCGTCATCAGCGTGTTGTTGAAGGTGCGGTCGGCGCCGACGCCGGAATTGCACTTCAGGCGCAGCTCCACATTGCGCGAGGCGCGTTCATCGACGCGGCGCTCGTTGAACACATAGCGGGCGCGTTCCTGGTCTTCGTCGTGCACCAGGATGGAGTAGTGCTTGCCCAGCAGTTCTTCGCGCGTAAAGCCCAGCAGCTGGTAGGCGCGGTCGTTGACGAAGGTAAAGCAGCCCTCGTGGTTCAGGGTGTAGATGATGTCCGGCGAAGAGTCCACCAGATAGCGGTACATCTTCTCCGAGTTTTCCAGACGCTGGCCGATACGGCGGTTTTCCACCGCGAGACGGCGCTTCTGCAGCGCGTTCTCGACGGTCTTCAGCAGCTCCGGCGGGTTGTACGGCTTGCGCAGGTAATCGTAGGCGCCGCGCTTCAGCGCGCCGATGGCGGCGTCGATGCCGGCTTCGCCGCTCATCACGATCACGTCGGCATCGATGTCCTTGGCGTTGATGAAGTCCATGATCTCGTGGCCGCTCATGTCCGGCAGGCGCAGGTCGAGCAGCACGAGGTCAAATTGCAGGCGGTTCAGGTGGGTCAGCGCTTCGCTGCCCGAGGAGGCGGTCACCAGCTGGTAGTCGTGGCCGCGCAGCAGTTCATACAGGGACGTCAGGAGACGGGGCTCGTCATCCACCAGCAGCAGGCGAGGCTGGAACTCGGGGGCCGGCGGAACTAAACCGCCGTCGGACGCCATGAGTGGGTTCGGGTTCGTCGGGTTCATCATGGCCTTATACGGAATCCATCACGCGCGCCTGCACGGTCGCGATCTGGCTGTTGCTGCCCCGGGCCGGCAGCAAGATTTCAAAAGTAGTACCCGTGGCGCCGCTGCGGCAAGTAATCTCGCCGCCCAGGCGCTTGACAAGGCTGTGAACGATGGACAGCCCCAGCCCGTGGTGCTTGCCCTCTTTGCTGCTCTTCACGGCGGTGAACAGATTGGCCAGCACCTCGGCCGACAGGCCAGGACCGCTATCCGCCACCACCAGTTCCACATACAGCTTGCGTTCGCGGTTGACCAGCCCGCGATTGGAAATCTCGATGCGGCCGCCGTCCGGCATGGCTTCCACCGAGTTCTTGATCAGATTGACGAGGATCTGCTTCAGCAGGTCGGCGTCGCCGTCGATTTCGTTCGGCTCTTCCAGCATGCGCAGGATCAGCTGCACCGAGGCCGGCACGAAGTCGGTGGCGCGGAACAGGCGCAGCACATCGTCCACCACGCGGCCGATATGGGTCACGCTGCCGGTGTCGGTCGGCTGCAGGTCGGCCAGGCCGTGGATCAACTGCCCGACGCGGTCGATCTCTTCGTTCAGGATCGACATTTCGGACACCACCGGCTCGCGCCGCGCCAGCTTGGCATCCAGCACCGACAGGTAGTTCTTGATGATCGACAGCGGGTTGTTCACCTCGTGCACCACGCGGCGCGACGCCTCGCGGTATTCCTCGGCCACATGCGCCACCTGGCGCCGTGCATGGCCGCGTTCCGAGATCGCCGTTTCCAGCGCAGCCGCGGCTTGCGTGCCGAAGGATTGCAGGAAGCGCTCGCGCTTCTGGTAGGACGRCAGCTGCCAGGTGCCCGCACCGCCCACCAGCACGCCCAGGCAGCGCTGGCCGGTCACCAGCGGCAGGCACACCATGGAGTCGGTGCCGAGGATGCGGAACAGCTGCTCTTCCGCGATGGTCAGYGGCTGCGCGCCGCGCGTGGCAAAGGCCATTTTGCGCTCGGCGGCGGCGTCCGCGATCAGACCGCCCTTGTTCAGCGGGATGGAGAATTCGGCCAGACGCTGCTGGGCTTCTCCGGTGCCGAAGCCTTCCAGCGC
>NZ_JBFRDW010000692.1:0-3072 GCF_052113985.1 Pseudoduganella sp. RAF53_2
AAGTGGAGGTGTGCATCAGGTAAGCCTCGTTGAAGGCATCCTTGTCCAGCTTCACGGATTCGGAATCGCGCACCAGCACCTGCGAAGCCTGCGACAGGCCCGCCAGCAGCTTGTGGGTCGACTGGGTCGAGAAGATCAGCGATTCCTTGGCGCGCGGACGGTCCTTGCCGATCGCGTGCATGTCTTTGTAGAAATCGTGGAAGGTGGCGTGCGGCAGCCAGGCTTCGTCGAAGTGCAGGGTGTCGATTTTCCCGTCCAGCATTTCGCGCAGCACTTCCACGTTGTACACCACGCCGTCGTAAGTCGACTGGGTGATGGTCAGGATGCGCGGCTTCTTGTTGCCGGCCGCCTGGGCGAACGGATTGTTGGCGATCTTGCGCTCGATGCTCTCCATCGTGAACTCTTCCAGCGGGATCGGGCCGATGATGCCGAGGTGGTTACGGGTCGGCATCAGGAACACAGGGATCGCGCCGCACATGATGATCGAGTGCAGGATGGACTTGTGGCAGTTGCGGTCCACCACCACGATGTCGCCCGGCGCCACGGTGGAGTGCCAGACCATCTTGTTCGAGGTCGAGGTGCCGTTGGTCACGAAGTAGGCGTGATCGGCGTTGTAGATGCGTGCTGCGTTGCGCTCGGAGGCGGCGACCGGACCGGTGTGGTCCAGCAGCTGGCCCAGCTCCTCCACGGCGTTGCAGACGTCGGCGCGCAGCATGTTCTCACCGAAGAACTGGTGGAACATCTGGCCGATCGGCGACTTCAGGAACGCCACGCCGCCGGAGTGGCCAGGGCAGTGCCAGGAGTAGGAGCCATCGTTCGCGTAATGCACCAGGGCGCGGAAGAAGGGCGGCGCCAGGCTGTCCAGGTAGGACTTGGCTTCACGGATGATGTGGCGCGCCACGAACTCCGGCGTGTCCTCGAACATGTGAATGAAGCCGTGCAGCTCGCGCAGGATATCGTTCGGGATGTGGCGCGAGGTGCGGGTTTCGCCGTACAGATAAATAGGGATGTCCGCATTTTTGTAGCGGATCTCTTCCACAAAGGCGCGCAGGGCCTTCAGCGCGGAGTCGGTTTCTTCGACGCTGCCGCCGCCGAATTCTTCATCGTCGATCGACAGGATGAAGGCCGAGGCGCGCGACTGCTGCTGGGCGAACTGGGACAGGTCGCCGTAGCTGGTCACGCCGAGCACTTCCATGCCTTCCTTTTCCATCGCCGCGGCCAGGGCGCGAATGCCCAGACCAGACGTGTTCTCGGAACGGAAATCCTCGTCGATGATAACGATGGGGAAACGGAATTTCATGAAGTTCTCCAGGCGCGTACCGGGCGCCAAAAAAATAAGACCGGGATTGTCGCAGAATTTGCGGAATCCCGGTAAAAAAAGTTGCAACGGGCTTGCTTAGTGCCCGCCACCCATCAAAGCGCTGATCGGATCGATATGGAACCAGGCGAAGACACCCAGCGCGATACCCGCCGCGGCCACAATATACGTGGCGATCTGCAGCCACTTGCGGCTGGTCAGCAGGGTAATCGCGGCCAGCGAAATCGCGATCTGTTCCGCGGTGGTCGCCAGCGCCCACTGGTGATGCTGATGCAGCGCGTTGTCCGACTTCTTGTCCCACTCCGACGACTTGGCTTCCCAGGACTCGGCATCTTTCTTGATCTCGTCCTTTTCGGACTTGTAGCGGGCCACTTCGGCCTTGTACTTTTCCGGGTCCACGCCGGGCAGGGTCATGGCCAGTTCGGCCAGGTTCTGCTTGGCGGACTTGGACTGGTAGTAATTCCAGCGGTTGGACGCCTCCGTCTTGGCGATTGCCGCATTGTTCTTGAACAGGGCCGCATCGTTCTGGGTGGCGCCGCCCTGATAACCGAACATCGCACCTATGGTCGCCAGGATGGCGGTGGTCACGGCGATGTTGCCGGAAAACTTGTCAGTGCTATGGGCTGCGTGTTCCACCGCGTGGTCATGCGGGCCGTGGACGTGAAAACCGTGTCCGGACATTTGTCTCTCTTCCTAGATTAATGAATCAGCGCTTCGTGCGGCGCATGGTAATGAAAGCGTAAGGCAGGCCATCGGCCGACACATGCTCTTCGCGTGCAGTTTCCTGCCAGTCTCCGGCGGGCAGCGCCGGGAAGAAGGCGTCGCATTGGAACTTGCCGCCAACGCGGGTCAGTACGACTTCGTCCGCAAAACTCAGCGACTGCTCGTAAATATTCGCGCCGCCAATGATGAAAGCCTGGGCATCGGCAGCGACGAGCTTGCGCGCGGCGTCCAGCGAAGTGACGGCTTCCACGCCGTCGTGGCGCCAGTCCGCGTTGCGGGTGACGACGATATTGCGGCGGTTGGGCAGGGGACGCCCGATCGAGTCGAAAGTCTTGCGGCCCATGATGATGGCGTGGCCCGTGGTCAGGCGCTTGAAGTGCGCCAGGTCTTCCGGCAGGCGCCAGGGCAGGGTGTTGTCGATGCCGATGCCGTTGTCCTGATCGGCGGCGACGATGATAGTCAATAGTGTCATGGCCGCCATTATATATCGACGAAGTTTACGTCTCTGTTACCGCACTGTTTCTCCACGTTTCCAAACCTGCATGTTGTGGAATTGCCGCGAGCCAACTTTATTTAGGGCCTTGTGACGATTGGAGAGTTTGTTGCTGACCCTCATGTCCTATCGTTAGAAATGCGCGCAGCATACATGCAATACAGAAACAACCAATAGGACTTTGTTAATCAAATCCTGAAGTAGGAGGAATAATGAAACATCCACTCCAGCATGCCTTGGGGATGGTTGAGCGCGCAGTATTGGCCCTTGCCGACGGCAGCATTTTCCACGGTGTCGCGATTGGCGCCGCCGGCAGCACCAAGGGCGAAGTCGTGTTCAACACGGCCATGAGCGGCTACCAGGAGATCCTGAGCGATCCCAGCTACAGCCGCCAGATTGTCACGCTGACTTACCCGCACATCGGCAACACGGGCGTGAACCGGGAAGACGGCGAATCTCCACGCATTCACGCGGCAGGCCTGATCATCAAGGACCTGCCGCTGCTGGCCTCCAACTTCCGCAGCGAGCTGACCTTGCC
>NZ_JBFRDW010000693.1:0-3061 GCF_052113985.1 Pseudoduganella sp. RAF53_2
CAGGTCCCCATCGTCTAGAGGCCTAGGACATCACCCTTTCACGGTGAGTACCGGGGTTCGAATCCCCGTGGGGACGCCAGTTAGATTATTCTGTGCCAGCGGGGGTATAGCTCAGCTGGGAGAGCGCYTGCMTKGCATGCARGAGGTCAGCGGTTCGATCCCGCTTACCTCCACCAAAAATGCGGCACAGAGACAACAGTCCATCAGGTCCCCATCGTCTAGAGGCCTAGGACATCACCCTTTCACGGTGAGTACCGGGGTTCGAATCCCCGTGGGGACGCCAGCTTTTTCCTTCCTACATTGGCCTTTGGTCTGCCGCAAAGCTGCCTAAATTATCATCAAGCTTGTTTCCTTTGCATGTTGCGAAATCCGTACTAAGATGATCTAACGGACCCGCAGAGGAGGAAGTCATGGAACTTCACATGCATTCGCATCGTTGGGTGGCGCGCCAGGGAGACTGGACCGCCGCTGCCATCGCCGGTTTCGGAGCCGGCGGTATCTTGATGTTGCTGGAGCTGTTCTACACCGCCATGAATAAAGGCGACCCCTGGCTCGTGTCACGCATGGTTGCAGCCATGGTGATGGGCTGGGAAGTCCTGCAAACCTCCGGATACAGTCTTGGCATTGTGATTGCAGCCCTTGTTGTGCACTACGTCCTTGGCATTACCTTCGCCCTGATGCTGGCGGCCATCATCGCTCCCTTCCATCTGGATTCGAGCAACCGCATGGTCATCATCACAGGCGCAGCGTTCGGCGTTCTGCTGTACGTACTGAATTTCTATGGCATGTCCGGCGCCTTCTCCTGGTTTGCCGATCTGCGCGGCTGGCCTGTCTTTATTGGCCATATCGCGTTTGGCGCTTGCGCCGCCTGGTTCTACCGACTGCTGGAACGGCCAGATAAGACCTGAATAAATGTAGCCCCTTGCGCCCCGCCTGCGAGCGGGGCGTTCCCGTAGTTTCCCTATAACTTATCGGGCTCATTCATCATGGCGTTGGCAATTTCACTCATTCTGATTGTCCTTGGCGCGCTTATCTTTCACTTCTTCAGCCCCTGGTGGCTGACACCTATCGCCTCCAATTGGCAGGCGATGGATGATGCGTTGATGATCACCCTGGTCATCACGGCCGCGCTGTTTGTCGTCCTCCACATCTTCGTCGCTTACGCCGTGGTCAAGTTCAAGCACCGCGAGGGTCATCGCGCTGCGGCGGAGTCGCACAACCGCAAGCTGGAATGGTGGCTGATCGGCGGCACTTCGGTCGGCATCATTGCGATGCTGGCGCCGGGCCTGTCGGTGTACGCCAAGCTGATTACGCCGCCGCCGGATGCGATGGTGTTCGAAGTCATGGGCCAGCAATGGCAGTGGCACTACCGGCTGCCGGGCAAGGACGGCAAGCTGGGCAAGACGGACGTGCGCTTCATGAATCCGACCAATCCCTTCGGCATCGACCCCAACGATCCCGATGGACAGGATGATGTGCTGGTCGAGGGCCAGGAAATCCACCTGCCGCTCGACAAACCCGTCAAAGCCAACCTGCGCTCGCAGGACGTGCTGCACGACTTCTACGTACCCCAGTTCCGTACCCGCATGAATATGGTGCCCGGCCTGGTCACCCACTTCTGGCTGACGCCAACCAAGGCAGGCCGCTATGAAGTGCTGTGCGCCCAGTTGTGCGGCGTGGGCCACTCGAATATGCGCAGCGCCGTCGTGGTGGAAGACGCGGCGACTTACGCCACCTGGCTCGCCAGGCAGCCGACTTTTGCAGGCGGAACGCCGGGCGGCATTGGCGGTCCCGCCGAGCCGGGCAAGCAGGGCAGGTTGATTGCCCAGTCCAAAGGCTGCGTGGCCTGCCACAGCGTGGACGGCACGCCAGGCGTAGGCCCAAGCTGGAAAGGACTGTTCGGTAAAACCGAAAATCTGGAAGGCGGCAGCATCGTCACGGCCGATGAAGCCTATCTGAAGCATTCGATCACCGATCCGAAGGCGCAGATCGTCAAGGGCTTCGCGCCGGTGATGCCGACGACACCAATGAGCGAAGAAGATCTGACGGCGCTGGTTGATTACATCAAGACGGTCCGCTGAGGAGAGAGCGCATGGCATACGGCGAAGAGCATGCAACGGAGYATGAGCACGATCACGGCCCAACGAGTTTCTGGACCAAGTACGTCTGGAGCCAGGACCATAAAGTCATCGCCATCCAGTATTCGATGACGGCTATTTTCGTGGGCATGATCGGACTGGTGTTGTCCGACCTGATGCGCCTGCAGCTGGGCTTCCCCGGCAAGTTCCAGTTCATTGATCCGGTCAGCTACTACCAGTTCATTACCATGCACGGCATGATCATGGTGATCTATCTGCTGACGGCGCTGTTCCTCGGCGGCTTCGGCAACTACCTGATCCCGCTGATGGTGGGGGCGCGCGATATGGTATTCCCCTTCCTGAACATGCTCAGCTACTGGTTCTATCTGCTGGCGGTGGTGATCCTGTGCGCCAGCTTCTTCGTGCCCGGCGGGCCGACCGGCGCGGGCTGGACCTTGTATCCGCCGCAAGCGATTCTGCCCGGCACGCCCGGCGTGGAGGGCGGCATCGTCGTGATGCTGATCTCCCTGATCGTGTTCATCGTGGCCGCCACCATGGGCGGCCTGAACTACGTGACAACCGTGCTGCAGGCGCGCACGCGCGGCATGACCTTGATGCGTATGCCGTTGACGGTATGGGGCATCTTCATCGCCACCGTGCTGGCGCTGCTGGCTTTCCCGGCATTGTTCGTCAGCGGCGTGATGATGCTGCTCGATAAAACGCTGGGCACCAGCTTCTTCATGCCGGCGATTATGTCGATGGGGCAGCAGCTGGGCTACAAGGGCGGCAGCCCTTTGCTCTTCCAGCACCTGTTCTGGTTCTTCGGCCACCCGGAAGTCTACATCGTAGCGCTGCCTGCGTTTGGCGTGATCTCGGACCTGATCAGCGTCCATGCGCGCAAACAGATTTTCGGCTATCGCATGATGGTGTGGGCGATCGTGATCATCGGCGCACTGAGCTTTGTGGTGTGGGCGCACCATATG
>NZ_JBFRDW010000694.1:0-3049 GCF_052113985.1 Pseudoduganella sp. RAF53_2
ACCTTGCCCAGCGTTTGCGCGCCGGCTTCGCTGACCTGGATCACGGACGAGCGCTTCTGGAAATCATAGACGCCCAGCGGCGACGAGAAGCGCGCGGTGCGCGACGTCGGCAGCACGTGGTTCGGGCCGCAGCAATAGTCGCCCAGCGATTCGGACGAGAAGCGGCCGAGGAACATGGCGCCCGCGTGGCGGATCTTGTCCGCCCACTGCTGCGGGTTCTCGGACGAGATTTCCAGGTGCTCGGCAGCGATGAAGTTGGCGATGGCACAGGCTTCGTCCATGTCGCGCACTTTCACCAGCGCGCCGCGGTCCTTCAGCGAAGTTTCGATGACGGCYTTGCGCGGCATGGTCGGCAGCAGCCTGGCGATGCTGGCTTCGACCTTGGCGATGTAGTCCGCATCAGGGCACAGCAGGATGGCTTGCGCCAGCTCRTCGTGCTCGGCCTGCGAGAACAGGTCCATCGCGACCCAGTCAGGATCGGTGCTGCCGTCGCACAGCACCAGGATTTCGGACGGACCGGCGATCATGTCGATGCCCACGGTGCCGAACACACGGCGCTTGGCGGAAGCGACAAAGGCATTGCCCGGACCGACGATCTTGTCCACGGCCTTGATCGTCTCGGTGCCGTAGGCCAGTGCCGCCACGGCCTGTGCGCCGCCGATGCCGATCACGCGCGTTACGCCCGCGATGGCAGCAGCCGCCAGCACCATCTGGTTCTTCACGCCATCCGGCGTCGGCACCACCATGATGATTTCCTGCACGCCCGCCACTTTTGCCGGCACGGCGTTCATCAGCACCGACGATGGGTAGGCAGCCTTGCCACCGGGGACGTAAATGCCCACGCGGTCCAGCGGCGTAATGCGCTGGCCGAGGATGGTGCCATCGGCTTCGGTGTAGGTGAAGCCTTGCAGTTCCTGCTTCTGGCGCTCGTGGAAGGCGCGCACGCGCTCCGCGGCGACCTGCAGTGCCGCGCGCTGCTTCTCCGGCAGCGAGGCCAGTGCCGCATCGAGTTCCGGCTGGGCGATATCGAAATCGGCCATGGACGCCGCGTTCATGCGGTCGAATTTATTGGTGTATTCGAGCACCGCTTCATCGCCGCGCGCACGCACGTCGGCGATGATCTTGCTGACCGCGCCTTCGATGGCGTCATCGGTTTCGGCTTCGAAGGCCAGCAGCGCATCCAGCGCTTCCTGGAAATCGTCTTGGGTGGAGTCGAGTTTGCGAATCATGGCCGGGTCGCGGAGGCGCGCTCAAAAGCTTCGATAATCGGTTGCAGGCGGGCGCGCTTCAGCTTCAGCGCGGCCTGGTTCACCACCAGGCGTGAAGAGATGTCCATGATCTCTTCCACTTCCACCAGGTTGTTGGCGCGCAGCGTGGAACCGGTGCTCACCAGGTCGACGATGGCGTCGGACAGGCCAACCAGCGGCGCCAGCTCCATCGAGCCGTACAGCTTGATCAGGTCGACGTGAACGCCTTTCTTGGCGAAGTGCTCGCGCGCCATTTGGGTGAACTTGGTGGCCACGCGCAGGCGCGCCCCCTGGCGCACTGCCGTCTCGTAATCGAAGCCCGCCTTTACCGCCACCGACATGCGGCACTGGGCGATGTTCAGGTCCACCGGCTGGTACAGGCCTTCGCCGCCGTGCTCATACAGCACGTCCTTGCCCGCCACGCCGAAATCGGCTGCGCCATGCTGCACATAGGTTGGCACGTCGGTGGCACGCACGATCAGGACGCGGATGTCCGGATCGTTCGTAGGCAGGATCAGTTTGCGGGATTTTTCCGGATTCTCGGACACGGTGATGCCTGCTGCCGCCAGCAGCGGCAAGGTGTCTTCGAAAATGCGGCCTTTCGACAGCGCCAGGATCAACCCGTTCGGGTTGGCCTGGCTGGTGGACGTGTTCATGATGTCTTTACTTGATTCGGGTGATATTGGCGCCAACGGCGGACAGTTTCACTTCCATGCGGTCATAGCCCCGGTCCAGGTGGTAGATGCGGTCGACCAGGGTTTCGCCCTTGGCTGCCAGGCCTGCGATCACCAGCGAAGCGGATGCGCGCAAGTCGGTTGCCATCACGGGAGCGCCGATCAGCTGGTCCACGCCTTCGATATAAGCCGTGTTGCCGTCGATGGAGATCCTGGAACCGAGTCGGTTCATCTCCTGCACGTGCATGAAGCGGTTTTCAAAAATGGTTTCGGTGACCTTGCTGCTGCCCTTGGCGATCAGGTTGACTGCCATGAACTGGGCCTGCATATCGGTCGGGAAACCAGGGTATTCGGTAGTACGGAAGGATACCGGATTCGGACGCTGGTCCATCTGGGCGCGAATCCACTTGTCGCCCACGGTCAGCTTGACGCCCATCTCGCGCAGCTTATCCAGCGCCACGTCGAAGATGTCGGTGCGGGTATTGCGGATGGTGATGTCGCCACCGGTGGCCGCCACGGCGCACAGGAAGGTCGCCGCCTCGATGCGGTCCGAAATCACTTCATGCTTCGCGCCGTTCAGCGCAGGCACGCCCTGGATCACCAGGCGGTCGGTGCCGATGCCTTCGATCTTCGCGCCCATGGCGACCAGCATGTTCGCCAGATCGGTCACTTCCGGTTCGCGGGCGGCGTTTTCCAGCACGGTTTCGCCTTCGGCCAGCGTAGCGGCCATCAGCAGGTTCTCGGTGCCGGTCACGGTGATCATGTCGGTGACGATGCGCGCGCCCTTCAGCTTCTTGCACTTGGCGTAGATGTAGCCGCCGTCGATGCTGATGTCGGCGCCCAGGGCCTGCAGACCCTTGATGTGCTGATCCACCGGACGCGAGCCGATGGCGCAGCCGCCCGGCAGGGAAACCTTGGCTTCGCCGAAGCGCGCCAGCAGGGGACCCAGCACCAGGATGGAGGCGCGCATGGTTTTCACCAGCTCATAYGGCGCTTCGTATTTGTCGATCTTGGAACCGTTCAGCACGACCTTGTCGCCGTTCTGTTCGACGGACAGGCCGGTCTGGCGCAGCAGCTTGAGCATGGTGGCCACATCGTGCAGGTTCGGCACGTTGGACAGTTCCAGGT
>NZ_JBFRDW010000695.1:0-3039 GCF_052113985.1 Pseudoduganella sp. RAF53_2
GCGTGGAGCTGGCAACGATGATGAGATCGATGTCATCAGGCTGCAGTCCAGCCATCTCCAGTGCTTTTTTCGAGGCCAGCACGCCGAGGTCGGACGAAGCCTGTTCCGGCTCCGCATAGTGGCGCGCGGAGATGCCGCTACGCGACACGATCCACTCGTCCGAGGTCTCGATGCCTTTAGCCGCCAGCTGGGCGGCCAGTTCATTGTTCGTTACGCGCTTCTCAGGCAGGTAGCTGCCCGTGCCGATGATTTTGCTGTACAGGGTCATGCGTGTCTCTTCCGCCGTTTGACGGCTCAATTAGGTTTTCCTGTGGCATAAGTTCGGCAATCATTGCCGACAAATGCTCTTGTACGTCATTTTTTGCAGCATCATACGCCCTGCGGATGGCCCACTCATAGCCTTCCGCATCCGCCCCGCCGTGCGACTTCAACACAAGGCCACGCAAACCAAGGAGGCTGGCGCCGTTATAGCGCGACGGATTCAGGCGTTTGCCAATCATGTTCAACGCACTCTTGGCAATCAGCGCACCCAGCATGGTCAGCGGGTTGCGGCGGAATTCGGTGTTCAGCACATCTTTCACGAAACGCGCCAGGCCTTCCACTGCCTTCAGCGTAACGTTGCCGACGAAACCGTCGCAGACGACGATGTCGGTGGTGCCTTTGAAAATATCGTTGCCTTCCACATTGCCGTGGAAGTTCAGGGCGCCGCGGTCGTGGTCAGCCTGCAGCAGCTTGGCCGTCGCCTTCACGACTTCGTTACCCTTGATGTCTTCGGTGCCGACGTTCAGCAGGCCGATGGTCGGGCGTTCGATGCCCTCCACCGCTTGCACCAGCACATAACCCATGATGGCGAACTGGTGCAGGTGGTGCGGTTCGCAATCCACGTTGGCGCCCAGGTCCAGGGTGTAGGTTGGCTTGCCTTGCTGATTCGGCAGAATGGAGCAGATGGCCGGGCGGTCCACGCCAGGCATGGTCTTCAGGACGTAACGCGACACCGCCATCAGCGCGGCAGTATTACCGGCGGACACGCAGGCGTGGGCCTTGCCGTCCTTGACTTGTTCGATCGCCACGCGCATCGACGAATCCTTCTTGCGGCGCAAAGCGACCTCAAGCGGGTCATCCATGGTGACCTGTTCGGATGCGTGAAGGATGGAGATACGCGGCTGCGATTCGGCGTGGTGCTTCTTCAGTTCAGCGCGAACGACGTCTTCCAGGCCGACAAGGATCAGCTCTGCGTCAGGTTCATGCTTGAGAAAGGAGAGTGCTGCGGGGATGGTGACCGACGGGCCATGATCGCCACCCATGCAGTCGATAGAAATTTTGATTGTCATTGCTGGATTGCTTAAAACCTAAAGAAAAAGCGGCGCGACGACAGAAAACCTGCGCAGCACCGCTTTGTCTAGGCCGAAGCAAAAACGTCGATTACTCGTCGTTTTTGGTCTTCAGAACCTTGCGACCACGATAGAAGCCGTTCGGGCTGATATGGTGACGCAGGTGGGTTTCACCGGTGGTTGGCTCAACGGCCAGGTTCGGTGCAACCAGGAAATCGTGCGAACGGTGCATGCCGCGCTTCGATGGGGACTTCTTGTTCTGTTGAACTGCCATGATGACTCCTAATACTAAAGTTCTAAGATTTTAACACATCCGATGCGCAAAAACATGCGTATCGAGTATCCAAGCGGCAAATCGGCCGCCACGTACTGCTACTCCCATGCCAATACTCGATGACTACACGCGTTTTGACACGTTCTTTACATGGCGGGTCAATGACCCGCCCTACAAAATACTTATTGATCCGCTTTCAAACCCTTGAGGGTGGCGAAGGGCGACTCCTTCGCGCTTTTCGCTTTGTCGAGCAGCGAAGTGTCAGGACAGACTTCGTGCTTCGGCGCTTGCGGCAAGGCCAGCAGGGCCTCGTCTTCAATCAGATCCATCAGGTTCATCGAACGGGTGCCGACGATAACGTCGATGCTTTCGTCGTCGATGATTGCCTCGATTTCGTCGGCTTCCTCATCATCTTTACCCAGCATCAGCAGGGTGGAGGAATCCATTTCGTATTCAAACGGGGTCATGCAGCGCTGACACACCAGTCGCACTTTGCCGGCAACGGTCAGGCGCAGCTGCGGGTAACCCTGTTTGCTTGTGCCGCCTTCAGCTTTCCAGGAAATCTCACCGGAAGTGTCAGCACAATCCTTGCTCAATCGGGTCATTTCAGCCACAGGCGTTACGCCTTCGCGGGTGCTGTTGGTCCGACAGAATTCAAAAGCGTCGATCTCAAAAGCGTTCATTGGCTAAATTTTCCCTCGAAAACCTGCGATAATAACAGGATTTTCCCCGCCACGTCAAAGACTTGCGCGATTTTTCGCGGCATTTGGACGGCGCAGAGAGCATATAACATTTCCCTGATGAAAACAACTCAACTCATCCTCGCTTCCAGCTCGGCTTACCGCCGTGAGCTCTTGTCGCGGCTACAACTGCCGTTCGAAGTGGATGTGCCGGATATCGACGAATCTCCCCTGCCCGGCGAGACCCCATCCGCCACCGCCCTGCGCCTGGCGCGCGAGAAGGCAGCCGCAGTAGCAGCGCGCCATCCGGACGCCCTCGTCATCGGCTCCGATCAGGTCGCGACACTGGATGATGAACAGATCGGCAAGCCCGGTAATCACGCCGCCGCCCTGGCCCAATTGCAGAAAATGCGTGGCCGCGAAGTCATCTTCCATACCGCGCTGTGCCTGTGGGATGGACGCAACAACACACACCAGCTACAAGACATCCGGACCGTGGTGAAGTTCCGCGACCTGCCGGATGAGGAGCTGGATGCCTATCTTCGCATCGAACAGCCTTACGACTGCGCCGGCAGCGCCAAGAACGAGGCGCTCGGCATCGCGATCCTGGAACGCATCGACTCGAACGACCCGACCGCCCTCACCGGCCTGCCCCTGATCGCCCTGACCGGCATGCTGCGCGCCGCTGGCGTGCGCTTTTTCCAACCCAAGCAAACCTAGTGGCTGCCACATCGTGGCAGCCACTTTGTTTCGG
>NZ_JBFRDW010000696.1:0-3036 GCF_052113985.1 Pseudoduganella sp. RAF53_2
GTGCTCGACCGCCTACAAGTTCACCCGCGAACAGCAGGACAACTTCGCCATCGAATCCGTGAAGCGCGCCCAGGCGGCGCAGCAGAACGGCGGCTTTGCATGGGAAATCACCCCGGTAACCGTGACCACCCGCACCGGCGACGTGGTGATCGACAAGGATGAAGGCCCGCTGAAAGCCAAGGTCGAAAAGATCCCGGCACTGAAGCCTGCTTTCGCCAAGGACGGCACCATCACCGCTGCATCCTCGTCCTCCATCAACGACGGCGCTGCTGCACTGGTGCTGATGCGCGAATCCACCGCCAAGAAGCTGGGCGCCAACGTGATCGCCAAGATCACCGGCCACGCCACCAACTCCCTGGTGCCGGAACAGTTCACTACCGCTCCGATCGGCGCGATCCAGAAGCTGTTCGCCAAGACCGGCTGGAAAGCCAGCGACGTTGACCTGTACGAGATCAACGAAGCCTTCGCTGCGGTGCCAATGGCTGCAATGCACGACCTGGACATCCCGCACAGCAAAGTGAATGTGCACGGCGGCGCTTGCGCCCTGGGCCACCCGATCGGCGCCACCGGCGCGCGCATCATCATCACCCTGATCGGCGCTCTGAAAGCCAAGGGCGGCAAGAAGGGCGTGGCGGCATTGTGCATCGGCGGCGGCGAAGCTACCGCGATGGGCATTGAACTGGTGTAACGGCGATGGGAACGGCACTCATAGTTGGCGCCTCGCGCGGCATCGGCCTGGAACTGGTGCGCCAGTACCTGGCCGATGGCTGGCGCGTGATCGCCACCGCACGCAAAAAGGAAGACTGTGACACGCTGGCGGAGATGGGTGCCGAACCCCACAAGCTGGATGTAACGAACGTGGAAGCCGTGGCGGGACTGGGCTGGAAACTCGATGGCGAACATCTCGATGTCGCCATCCTGAACGCCGGCGTATTCGGTCCGAAAACCGATGGCTTCCCGATGCAAACCGATTTCGACGCGGTCATGCACACCAATGTGCTGGCTGCCATGCGCCTGCTGCCGATCATCGCACCGCTGGTGTGTCTGGCGCGCGGCAAGCTGGCCGTGATGTCCTCGCGTATGGGATCGCTGAGCGAGCGTACGCGCCCCAACGGCTCGCTGTACCGCGCCAGCAAGGCTGCGCTGAACTCGGTGCTGATCGATACCGCGCTGAGCTTCGGCAGCAAAGGCGCTACCTGCGTCGCGCTGCATCCGGGCTGGGTGCGCACCGACATGGGCGGCTCAGGCGCCGACCTGGCGGTGGAAGAAAGCGCGCGCGGCATCCGCAAAACCCTGGCGGCCCTGCCGCCTTCCGATCAAGCCGTCTACCGAGACTACGACGGCACCCCCATCGGCTGGTAACCCCACTTGGGGTCAGGCGCTAAATGGGACATGAGTCCGCTTAGAACAAGGATAAACATGATTCTGAATGATGAACACCAGATGATCCGTGACGCCCTGCGCACGTTTTCGCAGGAGCGCCTGGCGCCCAACGCGGCCCGTTGGGACAAGGAACACCATTTCCCGAAAGAGGAACTGAAAGAACTGGCGGCACTGGGTGCGTTCGGCGTCGCCGTGCCGGAAGAACAGGGCGGCGCTGGCCTCGACTACGTGTCGCTGGCCCTGGTGCTGGAAGAAATCGCAGCGGGCGATGGCGGCACCTCCACCATCATCTCCGTGAACAACTGCCCGGTGTGCAGCATCGGCATGATGTACGCGAACGCCGCGCAGAAAGAACAATGGCTGCGTCCACTGGCGCAAGGCGACATGCTGGGCGCGTTCGCGCTGACCGAGCCGCACACCGGCAGCGACGCCGCCGCGCTGCGCACCACGGCCACGCTGGATGGCAATGAATACGTCATCAACGGCACCAAACAATTCATCACCTCCGGCAAGCATGCCGACGTGGCGATCGTGTTTGCCGTGACCGACAAGGCAGCCGGCAAGAAAGGCATCAGCGCCTTCTGGGTACCGACGTCGGCACCGGGCTACATCGTGGCCGGCATCGAACACAAGATGGGCCAGCACTCTTCGGACACGGCGCAGATCCTGTTCGAAAATTGCCGCGTACCGGCCGAGAACATGATTGGCGAACCGGGCCAGGGCTACAAGATTGCCTTGTCCGGCCTGGAAGGCGGCCGTATCGGCATCGCCTCGCAATCGGTAGGCATGGCCCGTTCGGCATTCGAAGCGGCGCTGAAGTACGCGCGCGAACGTGAATCGTTCGGCAAGCCGATCTTCGAACACCAGTCGGTGCAGTTCAAGCTGTCCGAAATGGCGATGCAGCTCGAAGCCGCACGCCAGCTGATCTGGCACGCCGCCTCGCTGAAGGACGCCGGCCAGCCCTGCCTGAAAGAAGCCGCGATGGCCAAGCTGTTCGCCTCCGAGATGGCCGAGCGCGTCTGTTCCGACGCGATCCAGATCCACGGCGGCTACGGCTACACGTCCGACTTCCCGGTCGAGCGCATCTACCGCGACGTGCGCGTGTGCCAGATCTACGAAGGCACCAGCGACATCCAGAAACTGCTGATCGCCCGCGCACTGTAAAAAGTCGGGGTCAGGAAAAATCAAAGTTTGCTTGCGCTAGTGCAAATGGCAGACCTGACCCCAACTGTCATCAAAATGTATTCTTTTGTCGAATTCGCTCGGCACCTGCGCCACGAGCAGTAAGAACTTATAGAATGTCCGGTGCAGAAGGAGACATTCATGGTTCAAGTAATGCTGGTGGAAGACGATCCGCGCCTGGCCGAGCTGGTCACGGAGTATCTGGCGGGGTATGAGTTCAAGGTGGACGTAGTCAGCCGTGGCGATGAGGCGCTGGCGCGTTTCAAGGCGCAGCCGGCGGATATCGTCGTGCTGGACTTGATGCTGCCCGGCCTGGATGGCATGGAAGTGGCCCGCCAGCTGCGCGAGGTCAGCGATGTGCCGATCCTGGTGATGACCGCCCGTGAAGATTCTTATGATGAAGTCTCTCTGCTGGAGCAAGGCGCCGACGATTTCATCAACAAGCCCGTGCAGCCGCGCGTGCTGCTGGCC
>NZ_JBFRDW010000697.1:0-3034 GCF_052113985.1 Pseudoduganella sp. RAF53_2
GAACACAGCGGCGCCAGGCGCCAGGATTACCTGGACCACCTGCACCTGCAATTGTCCGTCTTCGTCGGCGAGAACCTGGTGCACATGAATATGGAAGAAACGGAGAACAACGCCATCCTGTGGGCCCACTACACGGATGAAGAACTGGATGGCATCCACGATGCCCTGGTCAGCACCATTCCGCAGGAAGAGATGCAGCTCGCCATGCGCTGGATGATCCCCGCACTTAACCCGTCCGAACTGGCAGGCATGATGATGGGCATGCGCGCCGGGATGCCTCCGCCGGTCTTTGAAGGCATGCTCGGTTTTGCACGCTCGCTGCTCGATCAACGCTCCGCGCAAAAGCTGGACGCGGCGCTGGCTGCACCGCAAGCCCTGGCAGCCTAAATCACCTCATGCAGCACCAGGGGCTGGCGCACGCAAAGACGGAAATGGCCGCGGCCTGTTTTCTCGATCTGCACTCCCGCATCACGTTCGCACAGGCGGCGCGCCAGCAGCACCAGGCGCGCTTCCAGATTGTCGCTGACATCGGGCAGGCGGATACGTGGATCGAGGCGCAGCTCGCGGTTACTGAAACACGTGCGGCCCAGAGTCGCGTGGTCCTTCAGCAGGCACCACAGCACCGCGCCCGCTACGCCTTTGATCAGGTAATCGTCGCCAAAGAACACGGAATCGTTGCCTGCGTAATGGCGCACCAGCAGCGGCGCCGCTTCGCGCTGCGCGCGCGCTTCGTCCGGCGCTGCAAGCGGCTCAGGTTCGGCTTGCGCCGCGTTCTGCAGGATGTACATCTGCATCGCCAGCTGGCCGCTCAGCGTGACCAGCGCATCTTCATCGTCATAGCTGAAGCGCAGATCCTGCGGACTCTCCACATACAGCACACCAAGCAAATAGTCGCAACCGACGATCGGCACGGCCAGCTGGCTGCGCGATTCGGCCAGTCCGGGAAACGGGATCTCTTCCGCCAGTTCGCTGTCCGTCAGCTGCTCGCGAATGGCGCGGCTGTAGCTGTACTCCGCCGTCATATGGCTGATGCGGACCGGCGTGCGCTCGCGCGCGGCCACACCAATCACGCCCTGCCCCATGCGAATTTCGGAGCCCACACCGGATTCGGCGTAACCGTGGCTGGCCACGGTGTACAGATTGCCCGCTGCCCTATCGTGCATCAGCAGCATGGCGTGGCTGATTCCCAGCTTCTCGTCCAGGCAGGCCATGATTTCGTCGAACAGGCGATCCAGGTCGCGGCAAGCGGCCAGGCGCTCGGAGCATACGCGCAGCGCGGCCAGTGTGTTGCGCGACGCTTCCGGCGCGGGGACGGCATCCTTGTCCACCCGCAGCAGGTCGTTGACGCGGTAGACGTCCGAACCTAGCAAATGAAATACGCCGCTCATGCCGACGTGCGAGGCAATTCCCGCCAGACGCGCCTTCATGCTCTCGAACAGCGATCCCGAAGTTTCAGTACGCAGGTATTCGATCTGCAGCGAATACTGCGCGCCCGTAAAGGGATTGATGACCATCAGCCGCGCGCGAGGATTGGCAAGAATGTTCTGGCGCGTCTTGTTGAAGAACTGGTAGGACAGCGCAATGTGTTCGCGATCGATGTACTGCACTTGCGAGAGATAGGAGACGTTCGGCACGCCTTCCTTATCGGCAGTCGCCAGCACCGCGGGGATCACGCCCTCGAAGCACTCGCGGATCGTGTCGAGGCGGACCTCGCTCATGCTCCAGCCTCCAGCGGTTTGCCTGCGTTGGGGCCGGGCGTCTGTGTGAAGGCTTGCTGCGGGCGGAAGCTCAGCCCCACCAGTTCATTCGGCGGACAGGAAAGCAGCATGCGCACCATCTCTTCGCGGAAGCCGATCGCGCCCACTTCGGCCACAAAGGCATCGCAGTAGGCTGCCACCACTTGCAGGTCTTCGGTTGAAGATGCGGTCACCCGTGCATCATCGCTTTTCAATTGCATCGTGCGGTGACTGGAAGGCTGGGTGAAGGCGACTGCGATGCGTCCATTGGCAAAGATATCGCGCTGCACGCACTGGGATTTGGACTCGGGCACGAAGACAGTGACGCTGCTGCCGTCATCGCTCACCCGGCAACCGATGGCCCGCACCAGCTCCGGCACGCCGCCCGCCGAACAGGTGGCGACGCTGATCGACACGCCCGCACGCATGAAGGCGATTTGTCCGGCATCGAGGGAGGGCGAGCTCATGTCGGACGATTCTATCTGAACACGAAGCGCTTGGCGGTAATGAAATTGAAAGTCATGCCCGCCAGTGAACCGATCGCCACACCGGCCGCCGGGGTCCAGGCCGCATGCGGCAGCAGCTGCAGCGCGAGGGTGTAGGCCGCATAGTTGATCGCACCGCCGCCCAGCATGGCGACCAGATAGCGCCACCACTCGCGCCAGACGCTGTCCGTGGCGGCAAAGGTGTAGCGGCGGTTCAGCCGCCAGGTCACCCAGACGGCAAACAGGAAGGACAGCAACCGTCCCACGTAATAGCCGCAGCCCAGCGCCAGGGCGAGATACAGCGCCGCCATATCGGCGACCAGTCCGGCCACGCCATTGGCCGCAAAGCGCAGGAATTGCTGATGGGTCGACTTGCTCATGTTGATGTTCTTGAAACGCCCCCAGGGCGCCAGCCCGCGATTATAAAACAAGGGACTAGCCAACCGGCCAAACACCCTGCTATAATTGCGCGCCTTGGCCTGGTAGCTCAGTTGGTAGAGCAGAGGATTGAAAATCCTTGTGTCGGTGGTTCGATTCCGCCCCGGGCCACCAAGAACATACCTCACGAAACGCCGATCCATTGCTGATCGGCGTTTTTGCTTTGTGCGCAACATTTCCGGGTTTTCCGGTCCATTCTCGGCTACGGTCTCACGTACCGTTTTCGCCGTCGCTGCCCCCCCCTGTCCCAAGACCCTTTCAGCGGCCATATGTCGTGTTCCGCGGCCGGCCGCGACGTGCTCAATGCGCGGTCGCTAAATTGCTTGACGCACCCAAAACTCGGAAGTATTATCTATCTATCGATAGGTAAACAAC
>NZ_JBFRDW010000698.1:0-3028 GCF_052113985.1 Pseudoduganella sp. RAF53_2
TCGATGGCAGGCATGGGCATCAACTTCCTGACCACGGCCTGGGCGCCTAACCTGGCCTGCATGTTCATCGGCCGCTTTGTGGGCGGCATGTCCTCCGCCAGCATGTCGGTGGCGTCGGCTTATGCGTCCGACATTTCGACGCATGACAACCGCGCCAAGAGCTTCGGCAAGATCGGCGCCGCCTTCGGCCTGGGCTTCATTGCCGGTCCGATGCTGGGCGGCCTGCTGGGCGACGTGAACCTGCACCTGCCTTTCTATGTGGCGGCCGGACTGTCTTTCGCCAACTTCATCTACGGCTACTTCTTCGTGCCGGAATCGCTGCCGGAAGCGCAGCGCGGCCCGTTCCGCCTGACGCGCGTGAATCCTTTCGCGGCGCTGGCCAAGCTGGCTGGCCGCAAGGACATCCGCGGTCTGCTGATTACCTTTACCCTCGTCACCAGCGCGCAGATGATGCTGCAATCGACCTGGGTGCTGTACACGAACTTCCGCTTCAACTGGACGCCGACACAAAACGGTATCGCGCTGTTCTGCGTGGGGCTGTCGGCGGCGGTGGTGCAGGCAGGCCTGCTTGGTGTGCTGATCAAGCGCTTCGGAGAAGTGAAGCTGTCGCTGCTGGGGCTTGGCTCCGGCTGCATCACCTATCTGCTGTATGGCCTGGCCACGCATGGCTGGATGATGTACGTCTTCATCCTGTGTAATCTGCTGTCGTTTGCGGCCGGTCCTGCGCTGCAGGGCATCGTGTCCAAGGCCACGTCGCCTACCGAACAGGGCGAGCTGATGGGATCTTTGCAGTCGATCAGCAGCGCGGCGATCGTCGTCATGCCGCTGGTCGGCAGCACCATCCTCGGCGCGGTAAGCCATTTGCCGCCTAGCGACTGGCGAATTGGCAGTTCCTTCTTCGTATGCGCTATCATGCAAGGTATAGCAATCGTGGTAGCACGCCGCTACTTCCGCAGCCATACCTTAAAGTGAAAAAACGCTCGTTCGTTCAATATCTGGCTTTTGCAGCGGCCCTGCTGGCCGCTCCGGCAGCCTTCGCGGGCTGCTCGCGCGAAATCGTTGTGCCGGTCAGCTCGGTCGGCGTCAGTGTCATTGCAGGCAGCGACGGCACGGTCACCGGCATCTATCCCGATTTGCTGCGCAGCCTTGGCACGAAGGCGGGCTGCCATTTCGTTTTCACTACCGTTCCCCGCGCCCGCCAGGAGCTGATGTTCGCCACCGGTAAAGCGGACCTGCTGGTGACGGCCATGCGTACGCCGGCGCGCGACGTGAACGGCATCTTCGTGCCGATGATCGGCCACCGCGCAACGCTGATTTCCGTCCAGAGCRACCGCCCTCCCATCACCAGCGGACAGGATCTGCTGGAGCGCCGCGATCTGCGCGTGGCGGTCGTGCGCGGTTATGACTACGGCGAGGCTTATCAGTCGCTGGTACGCGAGTTGAGCAAGCAGGGGCGCCTGTTCACCGAAGTCGATCCGGCGGCCGTGGCGCGGCTGCTGCATCTTGGCGCAGTGGACGTCACCATCATGGGGCCGACCATTCTGGCGGGCTCCATCGATCGCGAGCCACGCGTGGCTGGCTTGATCGACAAGCTGCGCATGGAACCCATTCCCGAACTGCCCTGGGGCCATACCGGCATTTACGTTTCGCGCCACTCGCTCAAGCCTGCGGACCAGGAGGCGCTGCTTGAACTGCTGGAGAAGGCAGCCAAGTCGGGCGTGGTCATGGAGAGCTTCCAGCGTTATCACCGTCCGGAGATTCTGGCGGAAAGCGTGCGGCCACGCTGATGCCGGGGCATGTGGTTGCCGTCGTCCTGTTTGCGGCACTGCTGCATGCGGGATGGAATGCGCTGGTCAAGGCAGGCAGGGAGCCATTTCTGACCAGTGTGCTAGTGGCTTCGGGCGGGGCGCTGATTTCTGCAGTGCTGCTGCCGTTCTTGCCCTCGCCGGCGCCTGCCAGCTGGCCATTTGTCGCGGCGTCCACCGGTATTCATTTCTTCTACTACGGCTTTCTCGCCGCCGCTTACCGGCACGGCGACATGAGCCACACCTATCCGTTAATGCGCGGCAGCGCGCCACTGCTGGTGGCTATTGCCAGCATTCCGCTGCTCGGCGAACGCCTCAGCGCCCAGCAATACGCCGCCGTCGCCACCATTTGCGCCGGCATCCTCGGGCTGTGGTTCACCGCCCCACGCAACGCACAATCCCGAGCCGGCGACAAACCGCCTGCCGTGCGCCCTGTGGCCGCGAGCGCCGCGCCATCGCATGCCACGCCCGCAGCCGCGGTCCACGCAGCACACGCGGCGTATTCGACAGGCGAAGCGCATGCGGCGCAATTGGCGCCTTCGACGGGCGAAGCGCCGGAGCCCGCTGACGCGTCTGGCCCGGCCGGCGCGTCGGGTCCGCGGCCTCGTGGGCGGGCGACGGTGTTTGCTTTGCTGAACGCGCTGGCAATTGCGGCGTACACGCTGGTGGATGGCATTGGCGTGCGCAGGTCGGGCGCGCCGGCTGCGTACACGATGTGGCTGTTCGTGCTGAGCGCCAGCGGACTGCTGATCCGGACGCTGCTGCGCCGTCCGCGCGAACTCACGGGCTACGCCAGACAATACGGGCGCGTCGCCACACTGGGCGGCGTCGGCACGCTGGCCGCGTATGGCCTCGTGCTGTGGGCCATGACCGCCGCACCCGTGGCCGCCGTCGCCGCGCTAAGAGAAACGTCCATCCTGTTCGCCGCCGCCATTGCCGCCCTCTTCCTGCGCGAAAAGATCGGCAGGCGGCGGGGCGCGGCCATCGCCATCATTGCGGCAGGCGCCGCGCTGATGCGCTTCGCTTAGTAAGGACTGGCCGTCGAGCGCACCACGATCTCGCTCACATCGATGTCCGAAGGCTGGTTGATCGCAAACGCGATGGTGCGCGCGATTGCATCCGGACTCGCGTCACCCGGCCCCGCCTCCGACTGGCACGGCGACACAATGGTCACGCGGATATCGCCGCCCACCTCGCGCCGCAAACCTTCCGAAATCGCCGCC